>JASHXN010000167.1 GCA_030043505.1 Thermoplasmata archaeon | reverse complement strand
AGAAAAAGAAGTCGGAACGCGAGGGGCCCCGCACGGAGCCCCTCGCCAAAGGGTAGGCGAACTCGATCCTAGGCGTTCTTCATCTTGGCGCGGGAGATGAAGCCCTTCTTGTCGAGGAAATACATGTAGCCGTCCTGTCGGGTGACCTTCTCGGTCCCGACGCGGCCCTTCTTTCCCGACTTGTTGAGCTTCGTCGGGGTCTTCCACAGGTACCCGTCCTTCCCTAGGTAGTACAGGTAACCCTTCTCTCGCTTGACCTGCTCCTTGCCAACACGCTCGGCCATGGGTGTCCTCACCGGCGAGAGAAAGCCCCCTCTATTTGAATGTACTCTCGGAATTACGGCGGAGAAACCGGTTTTCCCTGACGTAAAACGAGCGTGGGCCGGACGTCGAACCGATAGCCGAGCGAGGCGGCGGAGCGGACCGGGAACACCGCCACGTCCGCCGGCCGGCCGACGGCGATCGTGCCCGCGTCCTCGAGGCCGATCGCGTGCGCCGCGTTGACGGTCGCCGCCGTTAGCGCCTCCGCCGGCGCGAGCCGCCCGCCGTGGACCGCCGCGGCGAGGACCCCCGGCATCTCCTCGACCCACGTCGCCGGAGAGCAGTCCGTGCCGAGGGCGATCGGCACCCCGGCGTCGACCAGCTCGCGGGCCGGGCTCCGTCGGGCCCCGGACGAAGCGAAGGCGGTCAGCGGCAGCACGACGCCGCTCACGCCGGCCGCGGCGAGGCGCCGTCGGTCGGTCGGCGGGGTCGCGAGGAGGTGGTCGGCGCTCGTCGCGCTGAGCCGCGCGGCGAGCCGCCCGCCGCCGCTGGCCGCGAACTCGTCGGCGTGGATCTTCGCGCCGAGCCCGAGCGCCGCCGCCGCCCGGAGGATCCGCTCGGCCTGGCGGACGGAGAAGAACCCCGGCTCGCAGAAGACGTCGCAGAAGCGGGCGAGCCGCTCGCGGACGACCGCCGGCAGGGTCCGACGGACGATCGTGGCGACGTAACCGTCGGCGTCCCCGGCGAACTCCGGCGGGACGGCGTGCGCGCCGAGGTACGTCGGGACGAGCCGCAGCCCGGTCCGGCGCGCCAGGCGCGGGATCAGGCGCAGCAGCCGCAGCTCGCCCTCGTGCTCGAGCGCGTAGCCGCTCTTCACCTCGGCCGCGGTCGTTCCCGCGGCAGCCATCCGTCGCAGCCGCCCCTCCGTTTCCTCGAGCAGCGCCGCGTCGGTCGCCGCTCGCGTCGCCCGGACCGTGGAGAGCAGACCGCCGCCCCGACGGGCGATCTCGGTGTAGCTCGCGCCGGACGCCTTCAGTTCCATCTCCTCCGACCGGTCCCCGGCGTAGAGGACGTGCGTGTGCGCGTCGACGAACCCCGGGACCGCCGTTCCCCCCTCGCCGAGGACGGTGCGGCCCCCCGGCCGCAGCCGGACCTCCGCGCGCAGCCGCCGGGCGGGACCGACCCAGGCGACCCGCCCCCGGTCGACGGCGATCGCCGCGTCCGCCACGACCGACAGCTCCCGCAGCGCCGCTCCGGTCCGGGGTACCGGCCCCCGGTGGAGGGTGGCGACCTCCGCGAGGTCGCGGACGACCAGCTCCGCCCGGACGGTCATCTCACGGCTGCCGGATCAGGTGGTCGAGCAGATCCCGTGCCGCGGTCGAGCCGGCGAAGACGACCTTCGCCTCCTCCTCCAGCGGCTCGAGCTCCTTGTACCGGGCGGAGAAGTGCGTGAGGAACAGCGCGCCGACGCCCGCGACCCGGGCGCACTCGGCGGCCTGGCGGGCCGAGGAGTGCCCCCAGTCGTTCGCCTCCTTCTCGAGCTCGGCGGCGGCGGTCGCTTCGTGGATCAGGACGGTCGCCCGGTCGGCGAGCTTGCCGATCGCCCCGGACGGGGCGCTGTCGCCCGAGTAGACGACCGACCGGCCGGTCCGGGGCGGCCCCATCACGTCCTCCGGACGGACGACCCGCTCGCCCAGCCGCACCTCCTCCCCTGCTTCGAGGCGGGCGAAGTCGGTCCCGTGGACCCCGAGCGCGTGCGCCCGGGCCGCGTCGAACCTCCCCCGTTTGGGCAGCTCCTCGACCCGGTAGGCGAGGGCGGGAACCGGGTGCTCGGCGCCGGCGGTGCGCACGGTGTAGCCGTCCAGCTCGACGCTGGTGCCGGGCGAGAGGGCGTGGACCTGGACCGGGAACCGGAGCGTGAAGTAGCCCATCCGGAGCGCCCGGCCGACCATCTCCTCGGCGTCCGGAGGGCCGTAGATGTCGAGCGGCTGCTCCCGGTTGTTCAGGCACATGCTCTGGATCAGCCCCGGGAGGCCCAGGAAGTGGTCGCCGTGGAAGTGCGTGAGGAAGATCCGGCGCACCCGCATGAACGAGGCGCTCGACTGGAAGAACTGGCGCTGGGTCCCCTCGCCGCAGTCGAGCAGGACCAACTCCCGCTCCAGGTCGAGCGCGATGGCGCTCGCCGAACGTTCCTTGGTCGGCCAGGAACCGGCAGTACCCAAGAACGTCAGCCGCATCCGGCGTCACCAGCCGGCCGCCCCTAAAAAGCGGGGAGGCACGCACCCCTTGCCGGGTCCGGAAGGACCGCTCCCCGCGTCCCCGAAGCCCCGGAGCGTGAGGCGAAAGGGGAAAAGGGGTGCGCCGATGGAGCGGCGATGGTCAACTGGGAGAAGGTCCAGCAACTGCGTACCCAGGGGCAGAGCTGGAGCGACATCGCCTCCGACCCCTCGGTCGACTTCCACCCCGATGCTTCCGCGGGCGATCCGGGGCGCGCGCTCCGCGCCCTCTACCACCGGACCGGCCGCAAGGTCGCGCAGGCCGCGGCCGTCGAGGCGACGCCGTCCAAGCGGGTCCGCAAGGAGGACCTGGAGCGCAAATGGACCCTCACCCGGATCGGCTACCTGCTCGTCCCCACCGTCGGCTTCTGGGCGCTGCTCGCGTACGTCGCCCCCTCGCCGGTCGGAGTGCTCGTGCCGGCGATCCCGTATCTGGCGCTGGTCCTGGCCGGGGCGGCGTTCATCCTGATCTACGCGCTGTACCGCCGTACCGAGGGTCGGCGCTGGAGCCCGGTCTATCGGACGACCGTCATCGGCGGGATCGTCCTGGGGCTGATCGTCGCCGGAACGATCGGGCTCGCCGGGGCGCTCATCTTCGGCTGCCCGTATCTGCCTCCCGCCTCCAGCCTCTCCGACTCCGGCGG
>JASHXN010000166.1 GCA_030043505.1 Thermoplasmata archaeon | reverse complement strand
CGGCGGGGCGGAGCGCCCGGCGCCGGGTCGGAGGCGTAAGCGAAGGTCCCGCGGGACGGGAGCGCCGCCCCGGGCTCAGGCCCGGGGCGGCCGAACGCCAACCCCTTCCTTCCTTTCTTCGAGCGAACGGCTCGGGGCGTCCGGCGGTGATTTTCGCGCCACGTCGGATAATCGCAGTCTGCCGATTTCGTGACGTTTATCTACAAAGAACCTAATCGGACGCCGACCGCGGTGGGCGGTCTACGAGAGGAACGGGGGAGAAACATGAAGGGGTTTAGCGGAAGCAGGGCGGGGCTCATCGTCGCCGTCGCGTTGGTGATGGTGCTGAGCAGCTTCGCCGCCGTGGCGATCAGCCGGGCGTCGTTGACGCCGGTGACGCCGGCGACGAAGGGGGCGGCCGCGCCCGCCGTCACGACGAGCACGCCGACGCCGAGCGCGACATCGAATTCGGCCTTCGCTACGTCCGCCTCGCGGCTCGCGACCGTCGAAGCGGACAAGGCCGCCACGTTGGCCAACGGGGGCAATCTTTCGCTGTTCGAGCCTCCGAACCTGCACCAGGCGCCGCCGCTGTCGAAGACCGGCGACCATGTGACGCCGCTCTACTCGGTCGCGCCCGCGCCGATGGGCGTGGCGTACTACGGGTTGAGCAACACGTCGGGGACGACGACCCCGACCGAGATGAACACGACCTCGCTCCAGGGGTTCTTCACGACGAGCGACACGCTCGGGGTGCAGACCGAGGAGTTCGACTTCGGAACGCAGACCGCCTACGGCGCGCAGCTGAACGCGGTCCTGACGAACGTCTCCATCCTAGGCCAGACCGCCTTCGGGCCGAACGTCAACGCCCCGGCCGGGTGCACCGGCTTCTACACGGGCGCCGACAGCGACTACTGCCCGAACCAGTTCTGGCTGCAGAACGTCATCAACTACAACACGGCGACCCACTCGCTGTCGTTCGAGAACAACATCTGGAACTTCTCGAACCCGGCGGCGAACTGGGCGACCACGAACGGGATCACGCTCCGCGGCGGCAGCAGCCCGAGCGGCGGCTACTACGCGGTCAGCGGCCCGTCGATCACGATCGCCTACCCGTTCACCGTGGTGCTCTACCTGAACAGCACCGTCGGCAAGTGCGTCGTCGGCGGCACCGGCAAGGTCGGCGCCTCGAGCTGCACCGACATCGCCTCGACCGGCCCGGTGAACGAGGTGTTCTTCAACTACACCGTCCTGAACTCCGCCGGCCACGTCGTCTGCCCGACGACGGAAAGGACGCGCCAGGTCTGCGGCGAGTACGATGACGTGTTCTTCAACTCGATCTCGAGCTCGATCAACCCGGCCGGCGTGAAGTTCGGCAGCGCCGAGATCTCGGCGAACGGCTACCAGTACGACCCGCTCGGCCTGACCAACGACTGGGAGATGGACTGGGGGATCGGCACGAGCAGCGGCGCAACGACGATCGTCTACTACGCGAACGCCCAGGTCGGGATCAACTACTGCCCCGCCGCGAAGACG
Organism: Thermoplasmata archaeon; assembly: GCA_030043505.1. The sequence continues at coordinate 4,469 of JASHXN010000166.1, read as the reverse complement.
AGCACGACGACCGGCAAGTGCTCGCAGTACGCGGCCCCACCGGCGGCGTACGACTACGGCGGCGAGACCGGCGAGACGAACATCGGCGCCAGCGGCTACTACACCACCGAAACCGGCGGAGCCCCGAACCCGTCGTTCCTGACGACGAACGGGGCGCCGGTGGCGCACTTCACCACCGGACCGTCGAACCTGATCGGCCTGTGGAACACGTCGACGGCCCCGGGCGCGTTCGCCCTCAACTACGCGAACATCAACCCCGCGAACGCGTGGGTCGGGATCGCGCCGGGCGCGGACGTCACCAACCAGTCGAAGTTCCAGGTCGCCTCCACGTTCGGGTGGTACTCGGCGCGCGGCGGCTCGGGCGGCTCGAAGAAGCCGACCGGCCTCGGCGCGAACATCTACCTCCCGCCGGGGATGTACACGGTCGAGGTCCTGCTCAGCGGCTACGACCCGGTGATCCAGAACGTCAACCTATTGACGTCGAGCCAGGCCCCGGTGATCACCCTCACCAAGGACGCGAGCACCGGCGTCTACACGCCGATGTGGGCGTACAGCGCCAGCGACCTCGCCAACCTGTCGACGAGCGGCGCAGGGACCTCCTCGAGCCCGTACGTCATGGTCTCGGGCACGAGCACCGTCGGCGCGCCGTTCGGCCAGGCCGGCTCGCTCGCGCTGTTGTTCTCCAACCTGAACGACTATCTGTTCACGTTGTGGATCGGCGCCTACTTCAACGGGACCCACGCCTACGCGACGTTCAACCAGGCGTCGGAGTTCCTGATCGACTACCCGAGCTGGCAGTACTACACCCTCGGTCTGTTCGACGCGCCGCACTACGACGGCTTGCAGTACTACCTGTTCCACGCGCAGAACGTGACGATCGCGAACGCGACGGACATCTACACGTGGGCGAACAGCGAGGCGACGAGCGTGACGAGCCTCGTCTGCAACACGTGCCTCAACGATCTGATCGCCGGCAACACGTTCGACGTCTCGGACATCGCGATGTCGTTCACCGGCAGCACCGGCGCGTTGAGCCACAACACGTTCGCCGGGTCGCGGAACGTCATCTGGGGCAACACCCTCGTCTCGTACCCGCAGCCGACGTACACGGGGCTCGACTCCCCGAGCCGGTTCATCAGCGAGTCGGACGGCTTCGACCGGATCTACAACAACGCGTTCGACTCGAACCTGACGAACTCGGAGACGTCGACGACGAACTTCAACTTCTGGAACGAGACGTGCCAGCCCGGCTACACGCCGATCGCGACGGGGCAGTACCCGAGCGCGACGCCGTGCCGGGCGGCCGGCTACAGCCAGACGATGAACGGCCTTACCCTGACGGGGAGCATCATCGGCTCGAGCTACCAGGGCGGGAACTACTGGGTCAACTACGGCGGCTACGCCAACCCGTACGGCAACATCCCGTACCTCGGCCGCACGACGACGTACAGCTCGGGCGGCTTCGGCCAGCCGACCGGTAAGCACGTCGGCGACTTCGCGCCGCTGATCAACTACGACGTCTACAAGTTCACGTTCGTGGAATCCGGGCTCGCCAGCTCGACCACGACGACCGCCTTCCGCGTGAGCGTCACGAACTCATTGGGAGCGGGGAACCGCAACTCGAGCGCGACGAGCGCCGTGCCCGCGGGCTGCTCCGGCCAGGTGTGCGTGAACTTCTTCGAGCCGAGCGGCTCGAACGTCTTCCGCGCGACGTCGACCCTGTCGGGGATCTACGCGGACCCGGCGTACGGGACGTTCTCGATCGGCTCCGGTCCGATCACCACGCCGTTCTCGATCGCCTACGGGACCGGCTACGCGGTGACGTTCACGGAGACGGGGCTCCCGAGCGGGATCACGTGGTACGTGAACGCCTCCGGCGAAGCGCCGTTGTCGACGACGACGACCGCCTCCGGCGGCAACACCGTCTCGTTCACCGCGCCGAACGGGGTCTACGCCTACACCGTCGCGACCGCGGAGAAGGTCTGGGAGTTGTCGTCCGGCTCGCCGGTGACGGTCGACGGGACCGTCGTGCCGGTGAACCTGGCGGCGTCGCAGGTCTACGAGACGCTCTCGTTCGCCGAGACGGGCCTGCCGTCGGGGACCGCCTGGTACGTGAACTTCACGTCAGGCGTCGACCTCTCCGGCACGACCGCCTCGCTGAGCACGTCGGTCACGAACGGGACGTATCCGTACACGGTGGCGACGACGGACAAGATCTACCATGCCGCGGGCGGCGAGGCGAACGTGCGCGGGGCGACGACGCAGCCCGTCGCCTTCAACCCGGTCGACTACACGGTCACGTTCGGCGAGACCGGCCTGCCCACCGGGGCGAGCTGGTCCGTCATCGTCGACCCGTGCCCGCCGCACGTCTACTGCGCGGGGAACGTCACCGAGTCCGGCGTCTCGCCGAGCCTGGCGTTCTCGCTCACGAACGGCACCTACGGCTACACCGTCCAGTCGGCGAACCTGAGCTACGAGGCGGCCCCCGGGACGTTCACCATCAACGGGGACGCGATCGGCGACCTGGTCGCCTTCAGTACGGTCAGCTACGCGGTGACGGTCACCGAGTCCGGACTCCCGTCCGGCACGGCGTGGTACGCGAACGCGAGCGGGATCGGGCTGAGCCTCTCGTCGACGACCAATACCGCCAGCACGTCCCTGACGAACGGCACCTACCACTTCGTCATCGCCTCGGCCGACCGCCGCTACGCGGCGGCCCCGGGCGAGGCGATCGTGGCAGGGTCGGCGGTGACGGTCGACGTGACGTTCGCGCTGTACACCTACAGCACGACGTTCACGGAGTCCGCGCTCCCGGCGGGGACCACGTGGTACCTGAACCTCTCGGGCGAGCCAACGCAGCAGAGCACCGGCGCGACGATCACGATCGACCTGCCGAACGGGACGTACTCCTACGGCATCGGATCGGCGGACCTGATCTACGCGGCGGCGCCGGGCCAGGTGACGGTCTCCGGGGAAGTGACGTCGGTCGACTTCAACTTCCAGAAGATCGTCTACACGGCGGCGTTCACCTCGACCGGCGTGCCGAGCGGGACGGAGTACTACGTCAACGTGAGCGGCACGGCGAAGGACGGGGCGCTGATCAACGACGTTGGCCACACGATCAGCAACTCCGGCGCCGGGATCTCGTTCGCGCTGCCGAACGGCTCGTACTCGTACACCGTCGGCTCGACGAACCACTCGTGGGCCGCGGCCCCCGGGGCGTTCTCGATCGACGGGGCCGGCACCTCGAAGACGCTCGCGTTCACCGAGCAGCGGAACGCGGTGACGTTCACGGAGACCGGCCTGTCGGCGCAGAAGCTGGCGAAGGACGGCTGGACGGCGACCCTCGGCGGGGTCACGGTGACGACCCACACGGCGACGGCGAGCCTCGGCACGTTCACGAACGGCACGTACCAGGTCCTGATCCAGGGCCCGAACGGCGAAACGAACACGCTCGCGAGCGTCTACACGGAGACGGTGAACGGAGTGGCGACGTTCCCGCTGATCTTCTCCGCCGGCGCGACCGCGACCTGGACGTTCGCGGAGAAGGGGCTCACGACCGGGACGCCCTGGTGCGTCGAGGTCCAGAGCGCGAAGGAGTGCAGCACGAGCGGGACGTCGGTCTACAAGGGGATCGCGGCCGGCCACGTCTACGACTACGCGGTCGTCTCGCCGACGAAGGGCCAGACGATCACCGACAAGGTCGGGACGACGACGTACGGCGCGTCGGGGAGCTTCGAGCTCGCGAAGTCGACGAAGATGGTCCTGACGTTCGCCTACCCGTACGAAGTGACGTTCACCCAGAGCGGCTTGACGACCGGCACCTGGTCGATCACCGTGAAGGGCGCGACCGTCACGCGCTCGGTCGGGCAGCCGATCGACTTCAACCTGACGAACGGGTCGTACGCCTACAAGATCGGCGCGGAGTCCGGCTTCAAGGCGACGGGCTCGGTCAAGCGGGTCATCGTGACGGGCGCCTCGCCGGCGCCGGTCGTCGTGACGTTCACCGCGAAGGGACACATGGTCCCCGCGACGGGCGCTCCCGGCGTGCTCCGCGCGGGCCGGGCCGACCTCGCCCTGCCGGTCCTCGGCTCGGCGCTCGACGTCGTGGGGATCGTGGGCCTGCTCGGCGCGGCGCTCGCGATCGCCGGCTCGGGATTCGTCTCCCGGGAGGAGCAGCCGTAGGCGGGGTTCGCCCGGCACGCACCGGGCCCCGGTCCCCGAATGGGGGGCCGGCGGCCCGCAACCTTTTCCCCGGTCTTCTTCGGTGGGAGCCGGTCAGTATGTCGGCTGGCTCGGGTCGATCCGGGTGACCCAGGCGTTGATACCACCCTGCAAGCTCCGGACGTGCTGGAAGCCGAGCTCCAAGAGCGTCTCGACCGCGTCCGCCGAACGGCCCCCCGAGCGGCAGAAGACGACGACCGACCGGGCGCGCGTCAGCTCGTCGACCCGATTCGGCAGCTCCCCCT
>JASHXN010000165.1 GCA_030043505.1 Thermoplasmata archaeon | reverse complement strand
GCCGCGGGCGTCTTCGCGGTCGCCGCCCCGACGATCACGCCGTCCCCGGCCGACGTGGACGAACCGGTGACGTTCGGCGAGGTCGCGTCGACCGGCACCGCCAGCACCGGCTACACCTGGTTCGGCCTGCCGGCCGGGTGCGCCGGTTCGACCGCGTCGTTCACGTGCGAGCCGACCGCGGCGACGACGACGAGCGTCTACGTGGAGGTCACCGACTCGGCGGGCTACACGGTCAACTCGAGCTCCGTCTCCCTCACCGTCTACCCGGCGCCGACGCAGGCGCCTCCGACGGCGTCGGTCCCCGCGGACGACGTCGAACACCCCGTGACGTTCACCGCCGAGGTGAGCGGCGGCTCCGGCGGCGGGACGTACGCCTGGTCGGCGCCGACCGATCTAGGCTGCGACGTCGCCACGACCGGTCCGACGCTCGCCTGCACGCCGACGTCCTCGGGATCGTTCGCCGTCTCCTACCAGTGGACCGACTCGGACGGGAGCCTGGCGGTCGGGAACACCACCCTCTCCTACCTCGTCGACGCCGGCCCCACCCAGGCCCCGGCGACGCCGTCGCAGCCGGCGGCCGACGTCGGCCAGTCGATCAGCTTCGCGGCGCAGACATCGGGGGGCTCGGGCGGAGGAAGCTACGCCTGGAGCGCCTCCGCCGACCTCGGCTGCACGCTGAGCGCGACCGGTCCGACGCTCAGCTGCCGTCCGACGGCGGCCGGCACGTTCTCCGTTTCGTACGCCTGGACCGACTCGGACGGGGTCGCCGCCACGGGCAGCACGGCGCTCGGCTACACGGTGAGCAACGACCCGGTCGTCGGGACGCCGACGTCGTCCCCGAAGACGTCGGTCGACGTGAACCAGTCCGTCACGTTCCAGGTCAGCGCGAGCGGCGGGGCCGGCACGCTCCAGTACGCCTGGCACGACCTCCCCGCGGGGTGCGCGGGCAGCACCGACGCGGTGACCTGCACCCCGACCGCCCCCGTCGCCGGCGCGGCGATCACCGTCACGGTCACCGACGCGAACGGCTACGCCGTCACGTCGGCGGCGTACACGTTCACCGTCTATCCGCCGCTCGTCGTCGCGACGCCGACGGCGAGCGTCGCCTCGGTCGATGTCGGCCAGCCGGTGACGTTCAGCGTCACGGCGCTGAACGGCTCCGGCTCGCTCAGCTACGTCTGGAACGGGCTTCCGACCCCGTGCGCCGGCACGACCGCGTCGATCGCCTGCACGCCGTCGGCCGCCGAGAACGTGACGATCAACGTGACCGTCACGGACAGCGACCACGCCTCCGTGACCTCCGGCGACCTACTGTTCACCGTCTACCGGGCCCCGAGCGAGTCGGCGCCGACCGCCTCCCGGTTCAGCGCGGACATCGGGCAGACGGTGACGTTCACCGCCACGACGAGCGGCGGCTCCGGCGGCGGCAGCTACGCCTGGACCGCCTCCGCGAACCTCGGCTGCGACGTCAGCGCCGTCGGTCCGAGCCTGACGTGCGTGCCGACCGCGAGCGGGGCGCAGAGCGTCGGCTTCGTCTGGACCGACTCGAACGGCGTGGTCGCGAAGGGGACCGCGACCCTCACCTACACCGTCCACGGCCTGCCGCAGGCGGCGGCCCCGGTCCCGAGCGCGAGCGCGGTCGACGTCGGCCAGAGCGTCCGCTTCACCGAGACCGCGACGAACGGCTCCGGCGGCTACAGCTACGCCTGGGCGGAGTCGGCGCCCGGCCTCAACTGCACGCTGGCGAACGCCGCGACGATCAGCTGCCTGCCGTCGGCGATGGGGACCTACACGGTGAAGGTCGTCGTCACCGACTCGAACGGCCTCTCCGCGACGAGCCCGAACTCGGCGACCGTGACGGTCGGCTCGGCCCCGTCGGTCACCGTGCCGGAGCCGAACCGGGCGAGCGCGGACGTCACCCAGACGGTGATGTTCATGACGAGCGGCTCGGGAGGGACCGGCAGCCTGAGCTACACCTGGTCGTCGCCCGCCGGCCTCGCCTGCGGGGCGAGCGCCAGCGCGACCCTCGTCTGCGTCCCGACCGAAGCGGGGACGTACACGGTGACGGTCTTCGCGACCGACGCGAACGGCGTCGCCTCCGCGAAGGAGACCAGCGCCGGGTTCACGGTCGACACCGTGCCGACGCTGACGGCCCCGCGCAGCCCGAACGCGACGGCGGACGTGGGCGAAAGGATCCTCTTTGAAACGACCCCGAACGGCGGCGCGGCGCCGCCGACGTACACCTGGACGACCCCCGCCGACCTCGGCTGCGTGGCGAGCGACACCGACTCGATCGCCTGCACGCCGACCGCCGCCGGGACGACGTACCAGGTGAGCGTCTCGGCGACGGACGCCAACGGCGCGACGACCGCGACCGAGACGTCCGCCGAGTACACGGTCTACACCGCGCCGAAGGTCACGGCGCCGAGCGCGCCGACGAACCCGTCCGCGGACGTCGGCGAAGCGATCGTGCTGGAGGCGACCGCCTCCGGCGGGTACGGCCGGTTCGCCTACACCTGGTCGGCCCCCGCCGGCCTCGGCTGCACGCTCCGGACCGGGGCGCAGATCAGCTGCACGCCGACGGCCGTCGGGACGTACTCCGTCAGCGTCTCCGCGACCGACTCGAACGGCGTCACGACCGCGACGGAGACGCTCACCGGCTACGTCGTCTACTCGACCGTGACGATCTCGATCTCGGCGAGCCCGACGACGTTCCTGCAGGGCAAGAAGGTCACGTTCACCGGCGACGCCGCGGGCGGGAGCGGCGTCTACACGTTCGTCTGGAGCGGGCTGCCGGCCGGCTGCCGCTCGGTCACGGGCGAAGTGCTCACGTGCACGCCGAAGGGGCCCGGCACGTTCGTCATCGGGCTCGCCGCCACCGACTCCAACCTCGTGACGGCGTTCCAGAACGTCTCCATCACCGTCCAGCCGTCGTTCCTGGGGCTGCCGGCCGAGGAAGGGTACATCATTGTCGGCGTCAGCGTCCTGGCGGCGATCGCGGTCGGCTCGTTCTTCCTGATCCGCAACTCGCGGCGTCGGGCGGCCGAGCGGCGCCACGAGTTCTGAAGCGCCGGCCCCCCGCAGAGCCCAAAAGGGAGCCGAGGGTCGGCCGGCCGTGACCGGCTCGGACCCGCTGGGGACTCGCGAGAGCGTTCGCCTCGGCGACGAGTCGCTCGGCATCTACCGGCTGGACCGTCTTCCCGGGGTCGACGCGGCACGGCTCGCGCGGCAGCCCCGGACGCTCCGCGTCGTGCTCGAGAACGTGCTGCGGCATTTCGACCCGCGCACGACCGACCCGAAGCGGCTCGCCGCGCTCGCGGTCGGCGAGGGGCGGGAGGCCGCCGGGGAGCTCGCTTACTACCCGGAGCGGATCCTCCTGCAGGATTTCACCGGCGTGCCGGTGCTGGTCGACCTCGCGACGCTCCGCGACGCGGCGGCCGCCCGGGGCGTCGACCCCGCGCGCGTCGACCCGGTGGTGCCCGTCGACCTGATCGTCGACCACTCGGTCCAGGTCGACAGCTACGGCTCGCCCCGCTCGCCGGTGATCAACCTCGACCGCGAGTACCAGCGGAACGCGGAGCGGTACCGACTCCTCCGCTGGGCGAAAGGGGCGTTCCGGGGGCTCCGCGTCGTCCCGCCGGGGAACGGGATCTGCCATCAGGTGAATCTCGAGCACCTCGCCAGCGTCGTCCGAAGGTCGGACGGGCCCGGCGAGCCGACGGCGTTCCCGGACACGCTGATCGGGACCGACTCGCACACCACGATGGTGAACGGCCTCTCCGTCCTCGGCTGGGGCGTCGGCGGCATCGAGGCGGAGGCGGTGCTGGTCGGCGAGCCGTACTTCCTGACGCGCCCCGAGGTCGTCGGCGTCGAGCTCTCCGGCCGCCTCCCGAGCGGAGCGACCGCCACCGACCTCGTGCTGACGGTCACCCGCCGCCTCCGGGAGAAAGGGGTCGTCGACCGGTTCGTCGAGTTCCACGGTCCCGGGGTCGGGCACCTCTCCGTGCCGGACCGGGCGACCGTCTCGAACATGTGCCCGGAGTACGGCGCCACCGCGGCGATGTTCCCGATCGACGAGGCGACGATCGACCACCTCCGCGCCACCGCTCGCCCGGCGGCGGTCGTGCGTCGGGTGGAGGCGTTCGCCCGCCTCACCGGCGTCTGGGGCTCCCCCGCCCCCGGAGCCGTCGACTACGACGACCTGCTGAAGGTCGACCTGGGGGCGATCGAACCGACCGTCGCCGGTCCGCGCAACCCGGAGGAGAGCGTGCCGTTGCGCGAGGTCGGCTCGGGGTTCCGCAAGACGCTCGGCGCCTACCGGGCGGCGCACCCCCGCGCCGCCGCACCCCGGGCGTACCCCTCCGACGATCCGCTCCACCCGTTCAACGGCGCTTCCGACCGCGAGGTCGCCCCCCCGGTCGGGGGAACCCCGCCGGTCGACGACGGCGCCGTGGTGATCGCCGCCATCACCAGCTGCACGAACACCTCCAACCCGACCGTCATGGTCGGGGCCGGACTGCTCGCGAAGCACGCGGTCGAGCGGGGCCTCCGCGTGCCGCCGCACGTCAAGACGTCGCTCGCCCCGGGGTCGAAGGTCGTCACCGACTACCTCCGCCGCGCCGGGCTCCTGCCGTACCTCGAGCAGCTCGGCTTCGGCGTCGTCGGCTACGGCTGCACGACGTGCATCGGCAACTCCGGGCCCCTACCGGCGGACGTCGACCGGGCGGTCCGCGAGCGCGAGCTGTACGTCGCCGCCGTCCTCAGCGGCAACCGCAACTTCGAAGCGCGCATCCACAACGATGTCCGGGCGAACTACCTCGCCTCCCCGCCGCTGGTCGTGGCCTACGCCCTTGCCGGACGGGTCGACGTCGATTTGACGACCGAGCCGCTCGGCAGAACCCCCGCCGGCGAGCCGGTGCGGCTCCAGGAGCTGTGGCCGGACCCGAAGGAGGTCGCCGCCGTCGTCGCCGCGAGCCTGGAGCCCGGTCTCTTCGAGGAGAAGTACCGTGCGATCGAGGTCGGCGACCGTCACTGGGACGGGCTCGACACCCCCACCGGGTTGCGCTACCCGTGGGAGGCGTCGTCGACGTACCTCGCGGAAGCGCCGTACCTCGCGCTGCCGCCGCCGGTCCTTCCGGGGCCGGACGGTCGGCTGATGGAGGGGGCGCGGGCGCTGGTCGTCCTCGGGGACCGCGTCTCGACCGACCACATCTCTCCGGCCGGCGAGATCCCGGCGGAGACCCCGGCCGGCGCCTACCTGGCCGAGCACCACGTGCCGTTGCAGGAGTTCAACACCTACGGTTCCCGCCGCGGGCACCACGAGGTCCTTGTCCGCGGAACGTTCGCCAACGTCCGGCTCCGCAACGCGCTCGTCGCCCCCCGCGAGGGGGGCGTGACGTTGCACCTGCCGGAGGGGACGCCGATGTCGATCTACGACGCAGCGGCCCGGTACCGGGCGGAGCGGACCCCCCAGATCGTCCTCGCCGGAGCGAGCTACGGTCAGGGGAGCTCCCGGGACTGGGCCGCGAAGGGTCCCCGCCTGCTCGGCGTGGGCGCCGTCCTCACGGAGAGCTTCGAGCGGATCCACCGCTCGAACCTGATGGAGATGGGCGTGCTTCCGCTCACCTACCGTCCCGGCGAGACGTTGAAGAGCCTAGGCCTGACGGGCCGGGAGCGGTTCGACCTTCGGGTGCCCCCCGACTCCGTCTTCGGTCCGGGCGGGGAGGTCGAGGTGACGGCGCGGGGCGACGCCGGGGCGCCCGTGACGTTCCGCGCGGCCGTGCGGCTCACCTCCGACGTAGAACTCGAGCATTACCGAGCGGGCGGTGTGCTACCGTATGTCATGGCACGTCGGTTTGCGCGGTAGCCGCTGACGCTCGCGGAGAGCCGCCCGGCCCGGGTGTCGATTCCATCGAAAGGCCCTTAAAATCCCTCGTGAGCGTCTAGGTATGCTTTCGCCGAAAGGCCGAACCCGAAGCGTCTGGCTGCTGCCGATCATCGTACTCGCGTGCGCCATCATGGTCGCACCCGCAGGGGTCCTGCTCGGACACGACGCGTTGAGTTCGGCGGCGCACGCGCAAGCGGCGCGGACGCAGCCGTCCGTCGCGCGGGCTCGCGGCGGCGGCGCGGATACGTTGGGGCTCTCTCCGTACGCCTTCTCCCACTCGACGCTGCCGAGCTCGGCGGACGTCGCCTCCTCGGGGATCCCCACGGACAAGCTGTCGGAGAAGGCCCGACCTTGGCTCGGGGACTCTCCGACGATCGGCGGCCCCTCCGCCCTCACCGCTCCGGAATCCCACTACGGCCCGCTCGTCTCCCCGCCGAACCTGGCGCTCGCGAAGGACACGAGCGCGACCCCGACAGAGGTCATCGCGCCCGGCTACCAGGCTCCTCCGGCCCCGCTGGGCCTCGCCGACTACGGGGTCGGCGTCAACGGCACCGGGGCGATGACGCCGTACGCCTACTCCACGTCCGACTTCCTCGGGGAGGTCACGTTCCAGGCGCCGCCGAACGTCACCGATCCCGGCTCGGCCGGCGTGATGGACCCGAGCGGGTCGAACTTCGGCCTCGTCGGTTCGCCGTACGAGTTCTCGCTCCAGCTCAACACGATTGGCGACAACTTGACCGAGTTGAACACGTCGGACGGCTGGATCTGGGCTCAGAACGTCATCGACATGAACAACTCGGCGATCCACTTCGTCGACGACCTCTGGAACCTCACGGCCGACTCCGATTTCGCGTTCTCGACGAACGCGATCGCGAGCGCCTGCGGCCTCACCAACGTCTCGGCGTTGCTCGCGTTCGAGGGGGGCGTCGTCCAGTGCGTCGGCGGTTCCGTCCCGATCAACCCGTCGGACTTCCCGCTCACGATCCAGCTGTACAACAACCTCACCGTGAACGGGGCGCACCAGGACGTCGTCGTCTTCGGCGAGCGGATCGTCGGGGACGGAGCCCTCCTCAGCGCCGGCACGATCGCCTCCGTCACGTTCGTGAACCCGACCGGCGCGGCACCGGTGTTCCCGCCGACGTACGTCGTCAACGGCTACTCCCGCAGCCCGATCCAGCCGGCGGGCCTCCCGGAACTGCTCCAGGACGCCGAGATCACGTTCGGCGGCCCGATCGGCGGCACGAACGCGGTCTTCCACACGCTCAACGGCAGCGTGAGCCTGCTCTACGGGAACGGCGCCGGGTGGAGCTCGATCCCCTCGGCGTTCAACTTCGGCAGCGACACGGGCGAGACGTCGATCGGGATCGCGAGCTACTGGGACACCGCCGGGACGGAGGAGGTCAACCAGGGCCCCGCCTTCCTCTACGGCCTCTGGAACACCCCGGCGAACCTCTCGGTCGCTGCCGGATCGATCACCTTCCAGGGGACGGCCGACCCGAACTACGGGTTCGTCTTCCTCTCGAACGTCGCCCCGGACGCGAACGCGACGAACCAGAGCTACGTGCCGACGGCCTGGAACGGCCGGTTCAACACGACGCTCCCGCCGGCGATCCCGAGCACGAACCCGTACGGCTACTATCCGACCCTGTACGCGGCCGGCTTCTACTCCGTCAACGGCACGCCGTTCACCGGAAGCACCTTCGGCTACTCGTTCGGCGCCGTGACCCCCTCGCCCGAGATCAACGCCCCGCTGTACCTCAACGGGACGGCGCAGGCGAACGCGCTCGCGTACAACCTGACCGGCCGGCCGATCACCTCGACCGGACCGTACTTCTTCGTGAACATGGTCGTGAACCTCCCGCTCGCCTTCACGCACCTGAACGACTACGCCTTCCCGTCGTTCGTGATCGTCGCCTCGGAGAATCTCCCGTACTCCCTCTACCTGAACAACGTCTACGAGGGCCAGAACGCCCCGGGCGGCGAACTGTACACGCTCGACTACTCCAACGGCGCGGCCGGCTGGATGTACCCGTCCCCGGCGGTCGTCGGGCCGCTCTACAACTTCACGGAGGAGTTCGACCTTTGGGACAGCTACCACCCGAACGTCCAGAACGAGACGCTGTTCGGGGCGGCCGCCTACGGCTCCCCCGGTGGCGGAGGCGGGGCGGTCTTCCTGTTCCAGGATTACGCCAGCGATGTCGCTAACATCACCTCGGTCGGCGGTTCCGAGGGCGTCGCGGACGTCAACTCGTTCGCGACCCTCGCCGACAACCTGACGGCGATCGCCGGCGGGAACGGCCTGGACGTCATCGCCTCGTTCGGGACGGTCGCGGCGAACGTCACGGCGGACGGCTACTTCCTCAGCCCGGAGGACGCCAGCGTCGGGATCTACGCGCTCGGCTCGGTCGACGGGTACTACCTGAACGTCGACGCGTACGACGACGCGACCGGCTACGCCGCCGGCGCGAACTACGGCCTGGGGCCGCAGTACAGCCTCTTCGGGTCGGACGGCGACGAGGTGTACAACATCCTGGCGATCGGCGGACGGGGCTTCGCCGTCGCCGACTCGGCGTACGACTCCTTCGTCAACACCGGAGCGTACTACGGCGCCCTCGGGGGGAACATCAGCGCCTCCTACCACAACGTCGTCACCAACATGTCGGTCTTCGAGGCCGGCGGTCTCGACCTCTTCCGCGCGACGAACACCACGATCTACGGCCTGAACGAGACCGACACCTCGTTCGCGAG
>JASHXN010000164.1 GCA_030043505.1 Thermoplasmata archaeon | reverse complement strand
CTGCGCGGACCGGAGCCGTTGGCGGTGGGCACGGAGGTCGGGCTGCGGTGGGAGCACGAGGTCCGGGTGCCGGCCGGAGCGCCCCTTAACCACGGTGCGGGGGCTCGCGGGGGTTAGGTTGATACCACCTTCCCGTATCTCCCGCCTCACCGCCGGGAGGGGGGGTATGTTCCGGGTCGAACCACCGCCGGGCGCAGCGCGTGCTTTCCCCGTTCGAGGGGTCCTGGTGGTCGCGGTGGTCCTGGCGCTGGGCGCCGCGATCCTTGCCGTCCCCCTCACCTCCTACGAGGACAGCCTTGCCCCCGCCTCCGGGGCCGCGCCGGTCTCGGTCGCCGCGAAGGTGGCGCCCGCCCTGACCGTCGCCCCGACGACCGGTCCGGTCGGGACCGTGGTGACGCTCTCGGCGGTCGGATTCGCCCACGCCTCGGCGTTCACGATCACCGATCCTCTCGGGACCGCCTGTTCGGGGACGACGAGCTCGACCGGGACGTTCTCGTGCACGGCCACGATCCCCGCCGCGCCGGGGGGCAACTTCACGTTCCAGGGGGCGGACGCGAAGGGGACCTCCGAGAAGGCCCTGTACATCATCCAGGGCCACCTGGCCCTGACCCCGGCTTCCGGCCTCGTCGGCACGACGATCCACTTCCTCGGGACCGGCTTCGGGGCGGCGGTCGTCAAGTCGAAACTGAAGGTCTACCCGGCGCTCGTGAAGTGGACCGAGCCGTCCGGCGCGAACGTCACGATCTGCGACGAGTATACGGACAGCTCCGGGAACGGGTCGTTCAGCTGCACCTACGTGCTGCCGGCGGCGCCCGCCGGAGTGCACAACTTCTACGCGACGACGACGAACTTCACGATCCTGCTCACCGCGGTCGGCGGCTTCGATGTCCTGCCCGCCCTCACCGCGGGACCGGGGTTCGGTCCGGTCGGCACCACCCCGACGTTCGCGGGGACCGGGTTCGCCGCCTCCCGGACCGTCGCCGTCAGCTGGTCCGGCGGCAGCGCCTGTTCGGGCGCCTCGCTCAACACCGGGAGCTTCGCCTGCAACTTCACGATCCCGTTCGGAACCCCCGGCGGCACGTACAACTTCACCGCCTCGGACGGGACGAACTCCGCCGCCACCTCGTTCGTGGTGACGTACCTGACGGTGAGCCCCACCGGCGGCCCCGTGGGCACCGAGCTCACCTTCTCGGGCGGGGGCTTCGCGCCCGCGCGGACGATCTCGCTGTCGTGGGCCGGCGGCGCGGAGTGCCCCGGGACGATGAGCACCGGCGCCGGAACGTACCGCTGCTCGTTCCAGCTGCCCCCGACCCCGACGGCGAGCTACCTGTTCACGGCGAGCGACGGCGTCGGCGACACCGCGCTCGCCGCGTTCACCGTTGAGCCCGCGCTGACCCTCAGCCCGTCGTACGGCGACCCCGGGACGACGACGAACATCAGTGGCACGGGTTTCGGCGCGGACCTCTCCGTCCAGGTCCACTGGGCGTCGTCCGGCGGGACGTCGTCGATCGCCTGCTCGCCGCGCACGAGCAGCGTCGGGGGCTTCTCCTGCCTGTACACGGTGCCGGGGGCGACCGTCGGGGGAACGTACACGGTCACCGCCGTGGACGCGGCGTCCGACTCCGCCACCGCCACGTTCGTCGTCACCTACCTCACCGCGACGCCGCCGTCCGGTCCGCACGGCACGAGCGTGAGCCTGGTCGGGGGTGGGTTCCTCCCCGGCGCGACGTTCAAGCTGACGTGGGACGGCACGACCGAGGCGCCGAGCAGCTTCTGCAAGCCGGTGAACGTCACCGCCGGCGGCCAGGTGCTCTGCAAGGTCACCACCGGCTACCGCCCGGCGGGGTCGTACGCCTTCGTGGCGACCGACACGGCCGGCAACACGGCGACCACGCCGTTCAACATCACCGCCCACCTGACGATCAGCGACGCGAGCGGGTTCGTCGGCGGTCCGCTCACGTTCGCGGCGAGCGGCTTCGCGCCGTCGACGCTCGTCTCGGTCGATTGGCCGAACGGCACGCTCGCCTGCTCCGCCACCTCCAGCAAGGAGGGGGCGGCGAACTGCACGATCACGCTCGCCCCTACGGCGGCGGGGATGTACACGTTCACGGCGTCCGACGGCGACGGCCACTCGGCGAGCGCTCCGTTCGTGCTCCTCTCGTCCGTGACCGTCCACCCGACCAGCGGCGTCGGGGGCACGCTGGTGCGCTTCCTCGCCACCGGCTTCGGGGCGTCGACGTCGGCCAGCCTCGCGTCGACCCTGGGCACCGTCTGCTCCACCTCGACGGCGGCGAACGGCTCGTTCTCGTGCGCCTACTCGATCCCGTACGCCCCGTCGGGGGCGTACGTCTTCACCGCCTCCGACGGGGACGGGAACCTCGCGACGATCACGTTCACGATCGGGCCCCGGCTGGTCGTGAACGTCGCCTCGGGGCCGGTCGGGACCCTGCTGACGTTCACCGGCACGGGGTTCGCGCCGGGCTACACCGCGAACGTGACGTGGTCGGAAGGGCTCGCGTGCGACGCGGTCGTCGGAGGCTCCGGGGGCTTCTCCTGCACGTACACGGTGGCGGCGTCCGCCGCCGGGGC
>JASHXN010000163.1 GCA_030043505.1 Thermoplasmata archaeon | reverse complement strand
ACTTGCGGATCTCGACGACCGACCCTTCGACGACCTCCTGGATCTCGGGCCGGAACAGGAGGGCCTCGTACTCGACCTCCTGGTAGACGCCGCCGTCCCCGTGGATGATGTGCCCTTCTCCGAGGGGCTTCACGTCCCGGATCGTGACGGCGAGGCTCTGCCCGTCCACCAACTTCCCCTCGAACTGCTGCTGGGCGAGCTCGACCAGCACGGTCGCCAGCTCGGGCCCGAGCCGGGACGGGGGGATGCGGACGACGTCGCGGCGGTGATCGAGATAATACATGTGCGCCGCGCGAGAAAGGCTCCCTATAAGATGGTTCGGACCGGGCCCCGGCGGTCCTCCGTCAGGGACGGAGCGGTCCCAGGCCGAGCGTCCGGTCGGTCGTCGCGATCGAACTCGCCGCGTCGCCCAGGCCCAGGACCGCCCGCACGGCGTCGATGTTCTCCGGCACGACGATCGACTCCTGGTGGATCGCCTGGAAGAAGTGCAGCTCGTTCCCGTCGAGCTTGACCCCCTTCTCCCAGAGGACGTTCTCCATCACGTCCGAACCCCCGGGTCGCCCGGCGCTCGCGCGGTCGCGCCCGTACTCCATCACCTGGGGGGTCCCGTCGACCCCCTCCCACGGGGCGAAGAGGCGGAAGCGCGGGGTCGAGCGGAACGCGGCCAGAACGTCGGCGGTCGCTGCCGGAGGCCGGCTCAGACGCACCCGGTTGACGTGGACGTGCATCAACGTCGTCGGCACGACGACGGCGGTCGTCGAGATCGGCAATCCGGGGAAGATCGTCCGCACGTCCGGGCCGTGGTGCGACGGGAGGTCGAACGACGGAACGATCCCGTTGATCGGGCCCCGCTTCGACTCCGCCGGGTCCGCGGCCCGGCGCACGAGCGTCACGTCCCAGCGATCGACGCCCCACCGGGGTACGAGCACGGAAGCGGCCCGCACGATCCCGGTCGTGTTGCACGAGACGACCCGCAACGACCGCTTGCCCCGGACCGCGTCGAAGTTGGCGAGCGCGTTGAACGACGCCTCCGCGACGTCGGGTTCCTCGCCCCCTTGGTAGATGGCGCGGACCCCGGCCTTCTCGTACAGCGCCCGGTTCTCCCGGCCGACGTCCTCGGGCGAGGCGTCGACGACGACGTCGACCTTGCCCAGGAGGTCGGCGAGGCGCCCCGCGACGGGGAGGCCGACCGCGGCGAACTTCTCCGGCGCGCCTTCCCCCGCGACGTACAGCGCGTAGCCGCGCTCGGCCGCCCGCCGGGCCTCGTAGTTCGGACGGGTCTTCGTGACCCCGACCAGCTCCAGATCCGGTTGCCGGACGACGGCGTCCGCCACGCGCTTACCGATCGTGCCGAAGCCGTTGACGCCGACGCGAACCTTCGCCACCGCGACCTGCCGCCGTACGACCGGAGCTGGGCTAATGAGGTGCGCGCCCCGTCGGAGGCGAGTCTTAATCCTCGCCCCCGCGTCGGGCGCCCACCGATGGAGTTCCGACTCTCCGACGAGGAGCGGGCGTTCCAGGAGGCGGCCCGCAAGTTCGGCGACCGGGTCCTGCGCCCGCACGAGCGCCAGATCGACGCGGACGGGGCGATCCCGCCGGAGGTCCTCGCCGAGATGGCGAAGCTCGGGCTGCTCGCGATGCCGGTGCCGGAGGCGTACGGCGGGATGGGCGCCTCGGCCGTCCTCACCGAGCTGGCGGCCGAGGAGGTAGGCCGCGGCGACTTCTCGATGGCGACCGCGGTCTTCTTCCTGCTCGAGGCCGGCTGGGGCCACATCCTCGCCCGGCACGGGACGGAGGAGGCGAAGCGGGAGGTCCTGCCGGAGGTCACCGCCGGGCGGGCGTTCCTCGGCATCGCGACGACCGAACCCGGCGGCGGCAGCGACCTCGCCGGGATGACGACCCACGTCCGCCGCGACGGCGCGCGGTTCGTCCTCCGGGGGGAGAAGGCGTTCGTCTCGGGCGTCGAGGAAGCGAAGCGGATGGGCGGGGGCCACCTCACGCTCGCCAAGGCCGCCGGGGGCGGGTTCAACTTCCTGTACGTCCCGACGCGCTCGCCGAACCTGAGCACCCAGCGGTTCGTCAACATGGGCCGCATGGGGATCTCCACCGGCGGGCTCAGCTACGCCGACGTGGACATTCCGGCGAAGTTCCTGATCGGCACCGAGGGGCGGGGGTTCGACGTGGCGATGGAGGGGTTCTCGGTCGCCCGGACGTTCGTCAGCGCCGCGTGCGTCGGCGCCGCGGAGCGGGCGCTCGAGACGGGGATCGCCTACATCCGCGAGCGGCGGGCGTTCGGCCAGCCGCTCGGCAAGTTCGAGGCTATCCAGTTCGAGCTCGTCGACCTGTACACGCAGGTCGAGGCGGTGAAGTGGCAGTGCCGCCGCGCTGCCTGGCTGCTCGACCAGTACACGCTGAAGGGGGATGCGTCCCACCGGTCGGAGGTCGACCTCGCCGTGGCGTCGGTGAAGCTCACCGCCCCGCAGGTCGCCTTCGAGTGCGTCAAGCGGGTGATGATGTGGTTCGGGGCGGCCGGCTACACCAAGGACGTAGGCCTCGAGCTCGGGCTGCGCGGGATCATGAGCTACCTGGTCGGGGCGGAAGGGGGGCTCAACATCATGCGCATCATCCTCGGACGGGAGCTGCTGGGCAAGGAGTTCCTCCCGTACAAGTGACCGTCCGGGCCGGTGTGCCGGACCGTCGCAGGGCGCACGGCACGTTCAAGTAATCCCGTCCGGCTCCCCGCGCACCTTTAGGTGGCCATGCCGCAGACCAGTTCCTCGGTGAACCCGTTCGAGACGGCGAAGCGACAGATCGACATCGTGGCGGACTTGATCGGCCTGAACGGCGGTCTCCGCGAGGTCCTCAAGCACCCGAAGCGGGAGTTGACGGTCAACTTCCCGGTCAAGATGGACGACGGCAGTTACCGAGTCTTCACCGGCCACCGGGTCCAGTACAACATGGCCCGCGGCCCGACGAAGGGCGGGATCCGCTACCACCCGCAGGTGACGCTGGACGAGGTCCGGGCGCTCGCCGCGTGGATGACGTGGAAGTGCGCCGTCGTGAACAGCCCGTACGGGGGCGCGAAGGGCGGGGTCGTCTGCGATCCCAAGTCGATGTCGAAGAGCGAGCTCGAGCGGCTCACCCGCCGCTACGCGAGCGAGATCTCGCCGCTGATCGGGCCGGAGATCGACATCCCGGCGCCGGACGTCTACACCGACAGACAGACGATGAGCTGGATCATGGACACGTACTCGATGCAGAAGGGCTACTCCGTCCCGGGCGTCGTGACGGGGAAGCCGATCGCGCTCGGCGGCAGCGAAGGCCGCGGGGAAGCGACGGGGCGCGGCTGCGCCTACGTCATCCGGGAGGCGGCGAAGGACG
>JASHXN010000162.1 GCA_030043505.1 Thermoplasmata archaeon | reverse complement strand
CGCCGTTCGACGGCGGCGACGAGGCCCTCCTTGAGGAACCCGGTCGACCACCAGTGGGCCGGCCCGCGGGCGCCCGCGCCGAGGCTCCGCTCGGAGCCGTACATCAGCGCCTTCCACCCCTTCTCCGAGAGCTCGCGGACGGGCCGGTGGAGGTCGAATCCGAACGCGGCCCCGAACTTTCGCAGCCCCTCCCCCCCCGGGGTCAGGCCCCAGACGACGATGCCGCGGCCGAGCGTCTTGTCCTTGTCCGGGATGATGCGGTCCGGGTCGGCGTGGAGCGTCGCGCCGATCCCGAGGCACTCCGGGCACGCCCCGATCGGGTTGTTGAACGAGAACATCCGGGGGGTCAGCTCTTCCAACGAAAAGCCGCACGTTGGGCACGCCCGGCGGCTCGAATACGTCGTCCGCTCGCCGGCCGGCCGACGGACGATCACGAGACCGTCGCCGAGCTCCCGGGCCGACGCCAGCGACTCGGCGAGGCGGGTCGCCTCCTCGGCGGTGACCTCCAGCGTGTCGACGACGACCTCGATCGTGTGCTTCTGATTCTTGCCGAGGCGGATCTCCCGGCCGGGGAGGCGGACCTCGACCCCGTCGACGACGAACCGACGGTAGCCGGCCTTGCGGAGCCGGTCGAGCACGTCGACGTGCGTCCCCTTCGTCCCCCGGACCACCGGAGCGAGCAGATCGACCTTCTCGCCGGCGGCCGCGCTGCGGACCGCCTCCACGATCCGGTCGACCGACTGGGGGGCGATCTCCTGCCCGTCGTTCGGGCAGTGCGGTGTCCCGATGCGCGCGAAGAGCAGCCGCAGGTAATCGTAGATCTCGGTGACCGTCCCCACGGTCGAGCGGGGGTTGCGACTGCCGGCGCGTTGCTCGATGGCGATCGCGGGCGAGAGGCCCTCGATCGAATCGACGTCCGGCTTGTCCATCTGACCGAGGAACTGCCGGGCGTACGACGAGAGGCTCTCGATGTACCGGCGCTGGCCCTCGGCGTAGAGCGTGTCGAACGCCAGCGACGACTTCCCCGAGCCGCTGACGCCGGTGATGACGACGAACTTCCCGCGCGGAAGGTCGAGCGAGACGTTCTTGAGATTGTGCTGGCGCGCGCCGCGAATGCGGATCGCTTCGTTCGGTTCGGCCACGACGACCTCTACGGGGGGAGCAGGCTCTGGACGGTCTCGGTCAGGCGTTCGAGGACGTGGGCCTGGAGCCTCCGACCGAGCTCGGCGTTGGCGCCCCGCGTGTCGCCGATGACGCTCTCCGGCCAGTCGGACTCCGACGCCGCCCCGGGAACGAACGGGCTGTGCCGGTACTCGACCTGCGGTCGAGCCGACCCGACCGTGGCCGGGGCCAGGGCGAGCACGCGCGACGTTTCGAGGAGACCGGCGTGCCCGTCGGTCGACGGCGCCTCCTTGCCCCGGAGCTCGTAGACGAACTCGTAGTCGCACAGCACCACGACCCGGGCGCTCGCGTGGGTCCGCATCGTTCGGTCCCCCGCCTCCCGCAGGGCGGCCATGTGGCCCCGTTCCCCGTGCCCGGAGAGCACGAGCAGTCGGCGGGCACCCATCCGGACGAGTTCGGAGAGGACCCCTTCGACGTACGCCCCCAACTCGGTCATCGAGAGGGAGACCGTTCCGGGGAACCGGCGCGCCGCCGGAGCGCTCCCGTACGGGACGGTAGGCGCGACGAGGGCGTCCAGCCGCTCGGCGAGCGCCACGGCGGTCGCCTCCGCCTGGATCTGGTCCGCGCCCAGCGGAAGATGGGGGCCGTGCGCTTCGAGGGCGCCGACGGGAAGCACGACGAGCGGATTCGCTCGGAGCCGGTGCTCGAGCGAGCGCGAATCGAGCTCGAGGAGCCGTACGGCTGTCGGCACGTCCTGAGGAGCGGGGGTCCGTATTTAACGCGCGGCGCGAGGTGACGCAACGCCCGCCGTCCGACGGAGGTTCGGCCCGTCGCTACGTCTCGGAGCGCGGCGCCGGGGGCGCGGCCGCGGGCGCTTCGGTCACGTCCGCGGACGCCGGTTCGGCCCGGCTCTTCCGGGCCCGCGGTGCGCGTGGCTTCGCGGCGGCGCGGGGCTTCGCCGTGGTACCCGCCGTGCGGGCGCGCCTTGCGGAGGGAGCCTTCGCGGCCCCGGCCGCCCCCTCGCCTTCGGCCTTCGCGGGCTTCTCCTTCTTCTGCCGCGTCGGGCACGCCGGATTGATGCAGAGCGTCCACGGGGGTCGACCGGCTTCGATGGCGGTGACGACCGGCGCGCGGCAGACCGGGCACGGCGGCTGGTCCTTCTCCAGCTTCCCCCGTTGCGGCAGCGGGTACGTCACCCGGCAGTTCGGATAGCCCATGCATCCGACGAAGCGTTTGCCGGCGAACGAGTACCGGATCTGAAGCGGACTGCCGCACGTGGGGCAGACGCCGATGCGGAACGCCCGGTGGTGCTCCGCGCACTCCGGGTTGATGCAGTAGAGGTCGGGCCGCTGACCCCGGAAGACGATCTTGACCCGCGGGACCTTGCAGGTCCCGCAGAGGAACTCGGGCGCCGGCTCGATGAAGCCGGCGGCGGGCAACGAGTACGTCGCTGGACAGGTCGCGGGATTGTTGACGCACTGGACCCAGCGAGCCCCCCGCGGGCTCCGGGCGAGACGCAGCGCCCCGCCGCACTTGACGCACGGACCGACGAAGTGCTGGCGGTCGAGCGCCGTACCGAGCGTCTCCTTCACCCCGGAGGTGTTGGCGGAGAGCAGCGCGTACGCCTCCCGCAGCATGTCGCGCGACTCGCTCAGGACGTCTCCCTTCGGTTTCTTCGACTCGGCGACGAGCTCCATGTCCTCTTCGAGCCGGTGCGTCATCTCCGGCCGCGTGATCAGCGGCGCGTGCTCGCGCAGCGCCTCCGTCACCGCGATCCCGGTCGACGTCGGCTCCAGCTGCCGCTGCGTCACGTACCGCCGGTCGAACAGCTTCTGCAGCACGTCGTGGCGGGTGCTCTTGGTGCCGAGGCCGAGCTTTTCCATCTCCTGGATGAGCGAACCTTGCGTGAACCGGCGGGGCGGCTTCGTCCGGTCCTCGAGGAGCTCCACCGACTCGATGACGACCGGCTTCCCGACCTCGAGGACCGGCATCGGAGCCTCCTCCGGTTGAGAGTACGGGTAGACGCGGTACCAACCGGGTTCGGTCGTCTGCTTCCCTTCCCCGTTGAACGCCTCGCCGCCGACCTCGACCGTCGTGGTCCTGCGCCAGCCGATCGCGTCGGGAGCGACCGACGCCAGGAAGCGACGGACGACCAGCTCGTACAACCGGGCCGGTTCGGGACGCAGCTTCTTCGGGTCCACGGCCGCCGTCGGATAGATCGGCGGGTGGTCGGTCGTCTCCGTCCGCCCCCGGGACGGATGGAACGACGGCTGGGTGAGCACGTACTCGGCCGCTTCGGCGAACGGCCCTTCCCGGAACTTCTCGACGAGCGTGCGCAGCCCGAGCCCTCGGGGATAGACCGTGTTGTCCGTCCGCGGGTAACTGATCAATCCTTGGGTGTAGAGGTCCTCGGCGTGCCGCATCGCCTGCGCGGCTCCGATCCCGAGCCGCGTCGCCTCCGCGACGAACAGCGTCGTGGAGAACGGGATCGGGGGTCTCCGCTTCGTCTCCTCCTCCTGGAAGGCGCGGACGGTTCCCGACCGGGCCGTCCCGACCTTCGCGAAGACCGCCTCGGCGTCCGCCTTCACGTCCCACGTCCCGTGCTCGTGACGGAGCGAGAACGAGACGCCGTCGTGGGTCCCGGTCGCGCCGATCTGCCAGAACGGCTTCGGCTGGAACTCCTTGATCTCCTGGTCGCGCTCGACGAGCAACGCGAGCGTCGGGGTCTGGACGCGACCGGCGGAGAGGAAACTTCTCCCCCGCTGGCCGGACGTGAGCGACAGATAGCGGGTGAGGACGGCGCCCCACGCGAGGTCGATCTCCTGCCGCGCTTCGCCGGCCTCGGCGAGCGCGCGGTCGACGTCGGCGAGGTTCAGGAAGCTCTGTTCGATGACGTCCCGCGTGAGCGCGCTGTAGCGGGCGCGCTTCACCTGGATCGTCGGGTGGACCTTTTGGAGCAGGGCGAGGCACTCGAGTCCGATCAGCTCGCCCTCCCGGTCGAAATCGGTCGCGATGATGACGCGTTCGAAACCGCGGACGATCTCCTCGAGGGTGTGGACGATCCCCGGCTCCGTGACGCGCTTGTCGGGGACCGCTTCGAGCAGCCGCGGCAGCGTCTCCAGCGACCACTCGCCGAACTCCTTCGGGTAGTCGAGCTCGACGATGTGCCCGCGCAGCCCGACGACGGCCCACAGGCCGCCGTCGCGTTCGAACTCGAAGACGGGGGTCCCCCCGACCCGGGTCCGCTTCATCCGGCCGTCGGAGAGAACGACGGCGATGCGGAGCGCGGTGTTGAACTTCTCCGCGACGACGAGCGTGCGCATGCGGACCGCCATTTAGGCGGAGCCGCGTAGATAAGCCGACGGGACGCGGCGGGGCGCGACCGGGTCCTGAACGTGAGCGCGCGCGTTCGGCCGGGGCCAGCGAGCGGAGGGGTCGCGCGCGAGCCGCGTCGGGGGCGGCCGGCCCTTTATACCGGGCCGGTCGTGATGGCCGCTGCGCCGCGGTAACTCAGTTTGGGAGAGTGCAAGACTGAAGATCTTGAAGCCGCCGGTTCAAGCCCGGCCCGCGGCACCTTCCCACGATCGAGAGTCGGGGGACGTCCCGACCCCTCGGGGATGGCTGGCAAGGCTGGCCACAGTCGGCCTATAACGGTGGGCGTCGGTGACTGGCCAGCAACGGCCTCTCCTTGAGGATGATCGCCGAAAGATCCTTTCCCGGTCGGGTCGTATACTCGGGGCGGACCCTCGTGCCAGGATCGGGAGAGCGAGATTCGGCGCGGACCCAACTCGGAAAGTTAGCGTCAACTTTTGAAGGTTTGAGGACTTATCCTGGCGTGAGACGCGCCGTGGTGCGGGACCCCGGGGCGCCCTGGAGGGCAAACCGTGGGAGACGCCGAGCGGAGCGATGTCCACACGCTAAGCGCACGTCAGGGGCTAGCACGAGCGATCGAGCCGTCAACACGCGAGTCTGTCGACCGTCGTCCGGGAGCCGCCGGGTCTCTGCCGTGTAGCGCGCCATCAGGCTGGCGTTATCGGCCCACTCGCTTCTCGAGGGGCCGGCTGGTCGCGATCTCGGTTTTCTGCGCCGCCTTGATGGCCCTCAGTTTCCAGATCCCTACCGCCGCTGCGTCGGAGTCTGGCAGCGGCAATGGAGGTGGTTCGAACAACACTACCACCTACGCGCCGACGCCCTATGTCCTCAAC
>JASHXN010000161.1 GCA_030043505.1 Thermoplasmata archaeon | reverse complement strand
GCTGAACGCGTAGTAGCCGCCCGGCGGGGTCGTGCTACCGTACAGCGCCGAGGTCGACGGGTCGAACAGCGAGGCGTTCCCGGTCGTCGTGATGTAGCCGCCCGTCTTGGACGACACGATCCGGCCCGAGATCGAGTAGCCGCTCAACGTCTCCGTGATCGGCGCCGGCTTCGGGGCCGAGACGGTGATCGTGGTCGTGCTGCTGTACAGGCCCGAGCCGGAGGTGTGGGTCACCTGGAGCGTCCACGTCCCGAACGGCACGGTCAGGTTGGCGAACCCCTTCGAGTTGGTCGTGTTGCTGTTCAGGGTCAGCCCGCCGAACGTCGGGGCGAGCAGCTTGATCGTGGCTCCGCCGACGACCGCGCCGCCCTGCTTCGCCGTAACGTTCAAGGTCGCGTTGTACGGGGCGACGAGGACGTTCTGCAGCAGCTGGGTGTTCGTGCCCGGGTGCTTCAGCATCGAGGCGCTGAAGAACTGGTACGTCGGCGTCTGCTGCTGGGGGAGCACGGCGCAGCGGTACGGCAGGCATCCGGAGATGCTCGCGTCCGCCGCCGTCGGCACGTACAGGCCCCAGTAGCCCGGGGCGAGCGCGTTCGACGTGCCGCTCTCGGTGAACTTGAACTGACCGCCGCTCGTCGTGGTGGTCGTGTAGACCGCGCCCGTGGCGCGCGACACTAGGTCGACCGTCACTCCGACCGGCACCGGGGCGGCGGTAGGGGCTCCGGGTTGGTCGGCGAATCCGGTCACGGTGTAGGTCGTCGTCGAGGCGGCGTCCACGTTGCCCAGAAGGGCCACGAGGGTGCTCGCCAGCAGGACGGCGACCAAGGCCCAAGTCGCTGCGCGGTACAGG
The DNA here is from genome assembly GCA_030043505.1 of Thermoplasmata archaeon. The sequence continues at coordinate 1,658 of JASHXN010000161.1, read as the reverse complement.
GGGCGGTACAACGGTCTCACTTCTCCCGATTGGTCTCCCTCGGTTACGAGGGCGCGCCGCCGAACTTGGCCCTATTACTTAGCGGTTACCCCCTTTTTCGGGCGGAACTTCGAGGTGAGCGGCCCCGGCGGGTCGTCCCCCCGAACGGGCTACCGGTAGATCGCCTCGGCCGGCTCTTCCTTGCGGCGCGCCGTCCGGTCCCGGACGAGGTGCTTCTCGAACTCCTCGTAGAACTTCACCGACTCGGGCTCGCACGAAGCGCGGACCTGGCGCAGGGCCGTCTCGAAGTGCGCCTTCGTCACCTTGCTCGCCTTCAGATTCTCCCGGATGGCGGTGAGGCCGGCCTCCCGGCACAGCGCGGCCAGGTCGCTCCCGACGAACCCCTCCGTGCGCGCCGCGAGCTGCCCCAGGTCGACGTCGTCCGCGAGCGGCATCTTCGCGGTGTGGACCTTCAGGATCTCGAGCCGGCCGGAGGCCGTCGGAGGCTCGACGTACAGCAACCGGTCGAACCGCCCCGTCCGCAGGAGCGCCTCGTCGACGATATCCGGTCGATTCGTCGCGGCGATCACCAGGACGCGCTCGAGCGTCTCCAGGCCGTCGATCGACGTGAGGAGCTGGTTGACGATCCGCTCCGTCACCCCGCTGGACGTCTGGAGGCCCCGCCGCGGGGCGATCGAGTCGATCTCGTCGACGAAGACGATCGACGGCGACGCCTGCCGGGCCTTCTTGAAGATCATGCGGATCGCCTTCTCGCTCTCGCCGACCCACTTGCTCATCACCTCGGGACCCTTCACCGAGATGAAGTTCGCCTGGCTCTCGGTCGCCACCGCCTTCGCGAGCAGGGTCTTGCCGACGCCCGGCGGCCCGTAGAGCAGGATCCCCCGGGGCGGCTCGATGCCGATGTGGCGGTAGACCTGCGGGTTCTTGAACGGCAGCTCGACCGACTCCTCGAGGACGCGCCGGACCCGCTCGACCCCGCCGACCTCCTCCCACCGGGTGGAGGGGACCTCGACGGTGACGTCCCGGAGGCTCGACGGCTCGATCTGCTTGAGCGCCTCCCGGAAGTCGCTCTCGGTGACCTTCATCCGCTCGAGGAGCGAGATCGGGATCGGATGGTCGAAGTCGATCTCCGGTAGGTAGCGCCGGAGCGCCCGCATCGCCGCTTCCCGGGCGAGCGACGAGAGGTCGGCCCCGACGAAGCCGTGGCACTGCGCGGCGAGCTCCTTCAGGATGCGGTCGCGCTCCTTCTCGCTCCCCTCGATCGGCATGCCGCGGGTGTGGATCTGCAGGATCTCGAGCCGGCCTTCCTGGGTCGGGACGCCGATCTCGACCTCCCGGTCGAAGCGGCCCGGGCGCCGGAGCGCCGGATCGATCGCCTCCTCGCGGTTGGTCGCGGCGATGACGATGACGTTCCCGCGCCCGGAGAGCCCGTCCATCAGGGTCAGCAGCTGGGCGACAACGCGCCGCTCGACCTCGCCCACGACCTCGTCGCGGCGGGGGGCGATCGAGTCGAGCTCGTCGATGAAGATCACGCTCGGGGCGTTCTTCTCCGCCTCCTCGAACTTCTCCCGCAGCTCCTTCTCGCTCTCGCCGTAGTACTTCGAGATGATCTCCGGGCCCTGGATGCCGAGGAAGTGCGCGCCCGCTTCGTTGGCGAC
>JASHXN010000160.1 GCA_030043505.1 Thermoplasmata archaeon | reverse complement strand
GCCGTTCCTCCGGCAACTGCGCAGCGAGTCGCTCGTGTACCCGGCCGCGGTAAGTCCGGGCAGCTGGACGATCCCGAGCCACGCCAGCTTGTTCACGGGTCTGTATCCTTGGGAGCACGGCGCCCACTCGCGCAGCGGTCCGCTGCTCGGCCCCGGCCCGGAGACGATCGCCGAGTGCCTCGGCCGCGCCGGCTACGCCAGCGCGTTCTGCTCCGGGAACGCCTACGTGCAGCGGTCGACCGGCTTGAGCCGCGGGTTCGACGAGGCGTTGTGGGGCGGCGCCCGAGAGTTCTTCCTCCGCTTCCTGGCGAGCCCCCGGCCGAGCTGCCCCGACCTCGGGAAGGCCGGTCCCGTGCACGACCTTCCTACCGACCGTAAGCCTCCGTCGCCGGCCCGGCAATGGGCGATCGACACGCTGAGCCGGGCGCCCGCGGTCTGGGACGGTCTCAACCGGGTCGGCGGCAAGGTCCGGGGGACGTACGGCGAGCCGATGCGCTCCGTCGGACCGTGGATGGAGCCGGCGATCGATGCGTGGCTCGGCCGCCAAGCCCCGGCGCAGCCGCTCTTCCTGTTCGTGAACCTCATCGAGGCGCACGAACCGTACCTCGCGGACGCCGGCTTCGACATCTCCTCGCGCCGGTGGTGGTCGTACGTCCGAGGACGCCAGGACGGGGCGCTGTGGGTCCGGGGACGGTGGAGCCCCAACGACCGGGACCTCCGCTCGGTCCGCACGTCGTACGTTCGGAGCCTGCACACGCTCGACCGACGGGTCGCTCGGATCGTCGAACTGTTCCGAAACCACGGGCGCTGGCAGAACACGCTCATGGTGCTCACGAGCGACCACGGTCAAGCGTTCATGGAGCACGGGACGCTCTACCACCGGTTCCGCGTCGACGAGCCGATCTGCCGCATCCCGCTCTGGGTGCGCGCGCCCGGGAGCGCTGGGGCCGGCGTACGAGGGGACCGGTGGGCGAGTCTGATCGACGTCCCCCGGACCCTCGCGGCGCTCGTCGGCCGCGAGTCGTTCGGGGACCCCCAGGCCCGCTCGCTGCTCGACCCGGCAGGGCTCCCGGCCGACCGACCCGTCTTCTCGATGACGGACGGGATCGGCGCCGGCGAGATCCCGCACGCTCGCCCCGAGTGGCGCGCGTTCCTCGACCGGCTCGAGGTGGCGGTCTACCGCGGTACGACCAAGGTCGTGGTCCGGGAAGGGGGCACGACGCAGGCGTGCCGGGTGGCGATCCCGGCTCGGGACGTGCCGGAGCCGCTCGCCCCCGGCGCCGACGGCGTCGGCGAGCTCACCGAGCTCGCCCGTCGCACCGTCGAGCTGGCGGCGGCGAAGATCGCCGCCGACCCGTACCACGGATCGGTCGAGCGACGGATCGCCGGCTGGGGCTACTGAACCTGCGGGCCCGCTACGGCGGTCGGACCTTCGCGTCCGCGGTCATGCCGTGGACCCGCACGTCGTCCCAGTGGAGCCGGGCGTGCACGAGCGCGAGCGGCTTCATCGCCTGCTCCACGTACCAGAGCGGGTGGGGGATCCGCCGCCGGTGCTCGTGCAGCCGCGAACCCAACTGACCGTTCTTCAGCAGCGAGACCCCCATCTGGAACAGCCAGACGTACCGCTTCCGGGCCCAGCGAACGTAGCTCGTCTCCAGGCTCTTGTCGTGGTACACCCACGCCTCCGGCAGGTACACCGCCGGGTAGCCGGCGCCGAGGACCCGAGCTTCGAGGTCGTGGTCTTCGGCGGTGACCCGAGCGTCGAAGCCGAACTCCTGCAGGACCCGCGTGTTCCAAGCGCTGTTGCCCAGCGGCAGGTAGCCGATGTTGCTGGGCACGAGGTCGTCGTAGATCGACTCCTCGATCAGCTCCATGTAGCGTTGGATCGGGTGCGACGGCGGTCGCAGGGGCCGCGTCGGCCCGCCGCAGTAGGCGGCCCGGCCGGCCTCGATCGGTTCGACGATCCGCTCCAACCAGTCGGGCGGGGCGACCTCGTCGGAGTCGAGGATCACGGTGGTCGGCTCGCGCAGCGAGCCCATCGCCTTCACGCGCGCGTCCACCGGGCCCCCGGAGAGCCGCAGCAGCTCGACGTGGAGCGACGGGTGCCGGCTGGTCGCCTCCTTCGCGAGCGCTTCGGGCGTCTCCGGCGAACCGGCGATCAGCACCCGGTCCGGCGGTCGCGTCTGCGCCGCGAGCGAGTCGAGCGCCGCGAGGAGCCGGGGATCGTCGCGCACCGCGATCTCCACGACGACGGCCCCTCGGCCGAGCGGCGCGAGCGGACGGGGCGGGCCGGCCGGGGTGGGCGCTGCGACCGTCATCCGCGGCTACCGGGCGCCGGGCTCCGCCCGGGCTTGGAGCAATTCGGCGATCGTGCGGTCGATCGCCCCCGAACTGGAGAGGCCCGGTGACCATCCCAGGGCGCGGATGCGCTCGATGGAGAGCAGCTGCTGGGGGACGTCGCCGACCCAGCCCCGATCCCCTCCCGTGTACTCGATCCGGGCCTTGCCCCCGTGGGCGGCGACCACCTTCTCGGCGATCTCCCGCACGGAGGTCCGGTCCTCGGCGCCGAGGTTGTAGAGGTTCACCGGGGCCGACACCTTCCG
>JASHXN010000019.1 GCA_030043505.1 Thermoplasmata archaeon | reverse complement strand
CCCGCGGGACCCGCGCTGGGCGGTCCCGCTCGCGATTCTGGGGTTCCTGGTCGTCGCCCTCGTCTGGTTCTGTGACCGCCCGACGTACCTGGCGCTCGGCCTGATCAGCGTCGGGATGTTCGTCGTGATGGCGCTGATCTACCTCGGCCTGTCGTACGACGGACCGAAGTCGCGCCTGTACGGCCTGCAGCCGGTGACGAGCCGGATGCCCGCGGTCTCGCAGCCGAAGGGCCACGTCCATTTCCGGACGAAGCTGTTCTGGACGATCGGCGTCCTGCTGCTGTACTTCCTGCTCGCGAACATCTACCTGTTCGGGGTCGACCAGAGCACCGTCATCGACCTGTTCGCCAGCTACCGCGCGATCCTGGCGGGCGCGCAAGGGACGCTGATGCACCTCGGGATCGGGCCGAACGTCACCGGCTCGATCATCATGCAACTGTTCACGGGCGCGAAGATCATCGACCTGGACCTCACCGACGACGAGGACAAGGGGATGTACCAGGGGACCCAGAAGGTCCTCGTCGTCGCGATGATCTTCGTCGAGGCGGTGCCGCAGGTCTTCGGCTACCTGACCCCGTCGACGTCGATCGTCTCGCGGTTCGGCACGGCGCTCCCGGGGAACGGGCTGCTCCTCGCCGACATCGTCATCGTCGCCCAGCTCGTCTTCGGCAGCTACCTCGTCTTCCTCATGGACGAGGTCGTCTCGAAGTGGGGGATCGGCAGCGGCGTCTCGCTGTTCATCGCGGCGGGCGTCTCGCAGCAGATCGTCCAAGGGACGCTGAACTGGGTCCCGGAGACGCCCGGGAGCCCGATCACCTCGACGAATCCGCCGAGCGGCACGATCCCGAAGACGCTCTGGTTCCTGACGCACTACAGCGCCTCCCAGCTCGCGAGCGGCGGGTGGGAGCAGATCCTGCTCCGGCAGCCGAACCCGATCGTCGCGTTCGTCGGGACGGCCGCGATCTTCTTCCTGGTCGCCTGGACCGAGTCGACGCGCATCGAGCTGCCGCTGTCGCACGCGGAAGCGCGCGGCGCGCGGGGTCGCTACCCGTTGCGGCTGATCTACGCGTCCAACATCCCGGTCATTCTGATGAGCGCCCTGCTCGCGAACGTCTCGATGGTCACGATCCTGTTGTGGTCGAACCCGACGCTCGCGCACTTCCCGCTGCTCGGGCACCAGTGGTGGGTCGGCTCGTACTACTCGGCGTCGGCGGCGTCGGCGAACGGCGTCAGCCAGACGCAGCCGATCACCGGCGGAGCGTACTACCTGTCCACTCCCAACGGTCTCGAGTCGTGGTTACTACCTATCCTCAACTTCCAGCAGTACCACCAGTTCCTGTACAGCCACTCGTGGTGGCAGGGTCTCGTCCACGTCGCCGTCTACTTCGGCGCGATGGTCGGCGGCTCCATCCTCTTCGCCAAGTTCTGGATCCAGACGACGAACATGGGCCCGGAGGCGGTCGCCCGGCAGATCGAGGCGACCGGCATGCAGATCCCCGGCTTCCGTAGGGAGCCGCGCGTGCTCCGCCGGGTCTTAGAGCGGTACATCCCCGTGATCACGGTCATCTCGGGCGCCGCCGTCGGGACGCTCGCCGCCGGCGCCGACCTGATCGGAACGCTCGGCAACGCGAGCGGCACCGGCGTGCTGCTGATGGTGGGGATCATCATCAACCTCTACGAGGCGATGGGCCGCGAGCAGCTGATGGAGATGAACCCGCTGCTCCGCCGGTTCCTCGGCGGCGAGAGCTGATGACGGAGCCGGCCGAGGAGCCGCTCCCGTCGGACGCGCCGCACGACGACGAGGACGACGGGGACGACGACGACGGGGGCCCCGCGCCGGTCGAGCCTCCGACGCGGCCGCCCGCGCCGCCGTTCACGTTCTCCTGGACGGCGTTCGTCTACGTCTTCCTGGGCTTGCTCGGGATCTGGATGCTGTTCGACCAGGCCGAGCGGAACCAGATCGCCGGCGCCCTCGGGGTCAGCGCCACTTCTTCGGGACCGCTGTACCTGCTGATCGGCTTCGGCTCCAGCTACCTGCTCGTCACGATGGCGCTCGCCGGCGCCCTCGAGATGCTGATCACCGCGCTCGCCTACAACTACACGACCGACTGGATCAAGGCGGCGAAGGTCCAGAAGTGGAGCGCCGCGTTCCGCAAGGTCCAGATGGCGGCGATCCGCTCGGGGAAGAAGGACCGGATCGAGGCGCTCAAGCCCCACCAGGAGCGGCTCGCGCGGATGTCCGGCGAGGTGTCGATCGGCCAGTTCAAGGGGATGGCGATCACCTACTTCCTGCTCATCCTGATCTACACGTGGGTCGGGCTCGTCATCGAGGCGGCGTCCAAGACCTCCGCCTGCGTCTCCGGGCTCGCCTCGTGCGCTACGACGATCTCCCTGAACGGCTCGACCCTGCACCTGTACGGCCGCGTGATCCACGCGCTGCCGATCCCGTGGTGGTTCCTGATCTTCAGCCTGTACACGATCCCGTTCTCGATGGTCTTCCGGCGGCTGCTCAAGCACGTGTGGCTGCGGCGCTACCTGGAGCAGCACCCGCCGGCGCCCGGCGCCCCCGCCTCGGGAGCGACCGGGGGTACGGCGTGACCCGGTCGGTCGTCGCCCTCGGCGGGCCCCCCGGGAGCGGCAAGACGACCGCCGCCCGCCTGGTCGCTTCCGAATTGCACCTCGAGCACCGCTCGGCGGGCGAGGAGTTCCGGGCCGAGGGGGCCCGGCGCGGGATGGACGTCGCGGCGTTCGGCGCGTTCGCCCAGGCCCACCCGGAGGTCGACCGGGAGCTCGACGCCGCGATGCTGCGCCTCGCTCGCCCCGGGGTCCTGCTCGAGGGCCGGATCCAGGGGGCCCTGTGCCGTCGGAACGGCATCCCCGTCCGCGCCGTCGTCGTGACGGCCACGCTCGACGAACGGGCCCGACGGGTCGCGGCGCGGGACGGCCAGACGCTGGAGGAGGCCCGCCGCGCGATCGTGGCGCGCGAGGCGAGCGAGGCGGACCGCTACCGTCGGTACTACGACCTCGACCTCGCCACCGAGGCCGCCGACCTCGTCGTCGACTCGACGCTCCAGCCGGCGGCGGATGTCGCCGCGGAGATCGTCGCCTTCCTGACGGCCGCGGAGCGGCCGGGTCCGCCGTGAGCGCCGCGGCGCCGCCCGGCCCCGTCGCTGAGCGCCTCGCGCGCGGCGCGTTCGTCCTCGTCGATAAGCCCCGGGGCCCGAGCTCGCATCAGGTGACGGCGTGGGCGCGCGACCTGTTGGGCGTGCGAACGGCCGGGCACGCCGGCACCCTCGACCCGAACGTCTCGGGGGTCCTCTGGATCGGCCTCGACCGGGCGCTCCGGCTCGTGCCGCTCGTCCTGCGGTTCCCCAAGACGTACGTCAGCGTCGTCGTGCTGCAGGGCTCGGCGTCCCGCAAGGAGATCGACCGCGTCATCGCCGAGTTCACGGGCCCGATCTTCCAGACGCCGCCCGTCCGCTCGGCGGTGAAGCGCGAGCGTCGCGTGCGGACGATCCACCGGTTCGAGCTGCTCGAGGTCGAAGGACCGCGGCTCCTGGTCCGCGTCGTCGCCGACTCCGGCACGTACGTCCGGACCCTCGCCGTGGACCTGGGGGATGCGCTCGGCGTCGGCGGGCACCTCGAGGAGCTGCGGCGAACGGCGACGGGGCCGTTCGGCGAGGACCGCGCCCGACCGCTCGCGGCGTTCGCCGACGCGCGGGCGGCGGCCGCCGCCGGCGACCCCGGCCCCCTCCTCGAGCTCCTCCACCCCGCGGAGGAGGTCTGGAGGGAGTTTCCGCGGCTCACGCTGAAGGACGCGGCGGCGAGCGCCGTCGCGCACGGCGCCCCGCTCGCCCCGGGAGGGGTCTCCGCCGCCTCCGGCACGTTCGCGCGCGGCGAGCCCGTCGTCCTCGTGAGCCGCGGCGGCGAACTGGTGGCGACCGGCGTCGCGCTGCGGGCGTCCGACGACCATCGCGACGGACCGGACGGATGGCTCGTCGGCTCGACCAAGGTCTTCGCCGACCCGGCACGGTTCCCGCCGCTTTGGAAGCGAGCGTCGGGCTCCGGCGCGGGGGCCCCGGCCGGTTAAGTTAAGCTCGGCACCGTCCCCGCGGTGCCGGAGCCGCCTTGGCGCCAGGAACGAAATCGCCCCGGGGAGCGTCAGCGTTCACGGCGCTGGGCCGGGCGATCGTCCGGCGACCGCTCGTCCCGATCGCCGTGTGGGTGGTCCTCCTCGTCGTGGCGGTGCCGTTCCTCTCGCGCCTGAACGGCGTCACGACGAACTCGACCGAGTCGTTGCCGTCCAACGCCTCGAGCGCCCAGGCGGCCCAGAAGTTCTCCCAGCTGTTCCCGGACGCCAACGCGCCGGCGTCCGCGCTCATCCTGCTGTACGGCCCGAACGTGATCGGCCCCCGCGGCCAGGGGCTCGTGCTCAACCTCACCGCCGCCCTCGCGAGCGATCCGTCGCTGGTCGACGTCGCCTCGGTGAGCAGCGTGTACTCGGCGTACGCGGGCTACCTCGCGGGCGAGACCCGGATCGCGGGCGCGGCGATCGCGGCGGCGCAGGCCGGAACCCCCTCGCTCACGGAGGCGGTGAACGCGACGGCGGGACAGCTCTGGGGACCTCCCGCGCTCTTCGTCCACGACTGGGAGGCGCTCGTGAACAACTCGACCGGTCCGGCGTCCGCCGCGAATGCGCCCGCCTACAACGCGACCGCGGCGAGCCTCGCGGGCTCGCCGACCGAGCTGGCCGTCCTCGCCGACTTCTACGCCGGCTACGCCGGTTCCGAGACCGGCTTCAACGGGACGACGGGCGACTGCGCGGCGGTCGCCCAGCCCGCGACCGCGCTGGTCGCGTGCGCGGAGGGGGCGGTCCGCGCGAACGTCGGGCCGGCCCTCCCGACCCTCACCGGGGTGAACACGACGATCGGAGCGGCGGCGCTCTACGGTCTCGGTCTCGAGAACGCGACGGACTCCGCGCCCGTTCGGGACGTCGCGGCGGCGCTCGTCGGCGCGGGGGCGAGCCTCCCGGCGTCGTGGATCCTGCAGGTCTGGAACGCCTTCGACGGGACCGCCCCTTCGGCCGCGGCCGCGAGCGCGTTCGCCGGCACGACCGTCGCGGCGACGACCCTCGCCCACGAGCCCCTGCCCGTGCCGCCCGCGATCTCCTCGGAGTTCGTCAACGTCGCCGGGACCGCGTCGCTGGTGAGCGTGGCGTTCACGGTCTCGGACACCACCCCCGGGCCGTCGGGGAACCCGGTCTACCACGACCTCGGGGTCCTCGCGAGCGAGGCCGGTCGGTTCGTCGCCGCCGACGCTCCGGGCGGTGCGGTCGCCTACTACGTGACGGGGCCGGCGGCGCTGGACCAGCTGTCGAGCGAGGCGACGAACGCCTCGCTGCAGCTGGTGCTCCCGTTGACCGTCGGGCTGCTCCTCGGGATCTCGATGCTGTACTTCCGGTCGCCGCTCGCGCCGGCGGTCGCGTTCGCGGGGCTCGGCGCCGCGCTGCTGCTCGGGCTCGGCGGCTCGGTGCTGCTGGGGACGTTCGTCGGGCACTTCGACAGCACCGCGATCGTGCTCGAGGAGGTGTTCGTCCTCGGGGTGGGGACCGACTATTCGATCTTCCTGCTGGCGCGCTACCGCGAGGAGCTCGTCCGGGGGAAGCCGTCGGACGAAGCGATCGTCAGCGCCGTCACGTGGGCCGGGCAGTCGATCGCGACGAGCGGCTCGACCGCGATCCTCGTCACGGTCGCCCTCACGTTCAGCGGGGTCGCCCTCCTCTCGCAGTGGGGGATGGTCCTCTCCGTGGCGATCCTGATCACGATCCTGGTCGCGCTGACGCTGCTCCCGGCGTTCCTGAAGCTCCTGGGCCCCCGGATCTTCTGGCCCACGACCAAAGAGCGGTTCGCCCGCGCCGCGCGGACGAGCAACGAGCGCGCCGCGCGCGGGGCGACGTACTTCTACCGGGCCGCACGGGCGGCGGAGCGGCGCCCGGCGTGGATCGTCGCGACGATCCTCCTCGTCTCGGTCCCGCTCGTCGCCGTCGCGCTGGAGGTGCCCGTCTCCTACGACTTCTACGACCAGCTTCCCGGCGGCCACGCCGCCACCGAAGGGCTCGCGCAGCTCTCGACCGACTTCGGCGCCGGCTTCGCCGTCCCCTCGTACGCCCTCGTGACGTTCGCGCAGCCTCTCGTGCACGGGAACGTCTCGAACGCGACCGAGTTCACCGACGTCGGGACGCTCACCTCCCTCGCGGCCGGCGCGGGAGGGATCGCGGTCGTCCGCTCGCCCGTCGGGCCGTACGGGGCGAGCTTGCCGGAGTGGCTAGGCCTCGCGAGCGCTCCGGCGCCGGTCCGCGCGGACCTG
>JASHXN010000159.1 GCA_030043505.1 Thermoplasmata archaeon | reverse complement strand
GGAGGCACCGACAACCACGTCTACGGGAACGCGTTCCTCTACAACGACGGTTCGGGCACGACGTATTCGTCGCTCGCGCCGCAGGCGTACGGTTCGTCGGGGAACTACTTCAACAGCTCCACCGGCGAAGGGAACCTCTGGACCGACTGGCACACGTACACCGGCGGACATCTTGCGCCGTACCCGGTCGGGCCGGGAATCTTCGACGAGCACCCGGAGTCGTCCGTCCCGGTCCCCATTTCGGCCGTGACGTTCACGGAGCAGGGACTCCCGGCGAAGCTCCTTGCGAAGCACGGCTGGAGCGTCTACTTCGACGGGGTGGCGCAGGCGTCCAAGACGGTCGCCATGAACTTCACGTTCCCGCTCGGCACGTTCTCCGCGCTCTCGGTGGGACCGAACGGCTGGCTCGGAACCCCGGATCCGGTCGCCGTGGCGACCTCGGCGCCGAGCACGAGCGTGACGTTCCACTACGCGCCGGGGCGGACGGCGGTCCTCACGTTCCACGAGAAGGGACTCCCCCGGGGAACGCAGTACTGCCTCGAGCTGGACGGAGCTCCGTTCTGCAGCGTCGCCGGGGTGATCCGCGTCAGCGGGCTCGGTCTCGGCAGCTACTCGTACGCCGTGACGTCACCGCTGGTACACCAGGTGATCACCGCGACCGTCGACGGGGCGGTGATCGGCGGAGCGAACGGGAGCGTGGCGGTGTCGAAGACGACCCGGGTCGCGTTGCAGTTCGCCTACTACTACGGCGTCTACGTCTACGAGTTCGGGTTGCCGTCCGACGCCGAGTGGTCCCTGACCATCCGGGGCCACACCGAGACCGCGGGCGCGGGCGACCTCATCGAGTTCAATCTGACGAACGGGACGTACCGCTTCACGGTCCGGACGACCGCCCCGGACTACCGCGCCCAGCCGGCCTCGGGGCGCCTCCCGATCGACGGCTACGGGGCGTTCTTCTACGTCGACTTCTACGCTCGGGACCACGGAGGAGTACCGACCGCGCCCGCCGGTGCGCTCCCGACGTCGTCGCGACCCGGCTAACCCACCGGGGCGCCGGCGGCACGACACTCGGCCGTTCCCGCCCCGACGGACCTCCCGAGCCCCGAGCAGTTGCCATGGGACAGGGGCGGTTCAGGGCGAGCTTTCCGCCGTGAGATCCCGGCGATTTCAAGCTCATAACCCGCCCGGTTATACGTCGCGGGCCATGTCGAGCCGCGCCGTCCTTCTGGCGGTAGTCGTCGCCGCGTTGACCGTTGCCTCTCTGGGCCTGGGCTTGCTGGGCCCCCGCGCCGCCGAGGAGCTCGGGGCCGCCCTCCACCGCGCCCCGCCCACCGCATCGAACGCCGCCGCGGAGCTCGCCCGCGCGCCGTCCCTCGGCGCGAGGTCTGCGCAGGAACAGCAGATCCTTGCCTTGACGCAGTCCGAGCACATCCCCCGCGCCGCCGTCTCCCTTCCGAACCTTCTCGCGCAAGCCCGCGTATCGAACGGGGTCGTCTCCCCGCTCACCCCCGTCGCCCCGGCCCCGATGGGGATCGGAACGTGGGGCGTCTCCAACACGACGGGGACCCCGGTCCCGTACACGATCCGCAGCTCCAGCTGGGAGGGGACGATCACGATCAACAGCGTCAACTCGTTCTGGCTCGACAACGACGGGGCGCTCTCGACGACCGGGACGAACAACGTCTTCGGCGTCCAGCTGAACGCCGTCACCAACAACACGACCGTCGGCGACCAGAGCCACGACGCGTTCTGGACCCAGAACGTGTTCTACTGGAACCTCGTCCCCGGCTCGATCACGTTCCTGGACAACGTCTGGAACTTCTCCTCTCCCGCGGTCTCGCTGACGCAGGGAACGATCTACTCGGGCAACGGTACGCCGGTCTACCCCGAGTTCTACTACGACTTCGGTCCGACCATCGCCGTGACGCTGCCGGTGACGGTGCACCTGTACCTGAACTCCAGCACCACCAACCTCGCCAGCACGGGCTTCGGCTACTCGACCGTCCGGTTCGGCTACGACATCGTCAACGCCGCGACCGGACGCAGCGAGGCCGCCGGCGTCTACGATACCGTGCTGTTCAACTCGACGAGGGCGATCGGCTCCGTCCCCGCCTCGCCGTTCCCGGTGGACGGCTCGCAGGTGACGCCGACCGGCTTTTTGCTCTACGACTCCGAGATCATGATCGGCGGCCCCGGCGGCGGCACGACGACGTCGATCTACGGGCTGAGCGGCTCCGAGAAACTGCAGTACTGGGACGCCGGTCTCGGCAAGTACGTCAACCCGCCGTCGGCGTGGAACGTCGGCACCGACACCGGGGAGAGCTCCGAGGGGATCGCCGAGACGTACACCACGCCCGGGACCGTGCAACTGAGCGCAGGGCCTTCGATCCCCGCGCCTCTCTGGAACGCCACGCCGGGCGGGAACCTCGGGAAGGCGACGTTCACGGGCTCGCTCTCGCCGTCCAACGCCTTCGTCTTCTTCACGCCGGGGACGTCGCTGAACGCCAACACGGCCGCGTGGGCTCCGACGCAGACCGCGTCGACCGTCCACTACACGCTGCCGCCCGGCACGTACACCGTCGACGCGATGCTCAGCGACTACACGCCGATCCAGACGACGGTGACCGTCCACGCCGGCTCGACGGTCTCGTTGCATCTGACGCTCAGCCACAACGCCGCGGAAGGGGTCTACACGCCGCTCCAGGCGTGGAACAACGGGCAGTTCGCCGCGATCTCGACGGGCGGGAGCGGTTCCGCCGCGCACCCGTATCTGATCGACAACAACCCGGCGAAGGCCGGGATCAACTCGGTGTTTGACGAGTACAACGACTACTTCTTCCCGGTCTTCGCGGGCGTCCTGTTCGCGGGGACGACCGCGCACGTGACGCTCTCCGACCCGTCGTTGCTCGGCTTCAGCTACGCGAGCGTCGACGCGGCCCGGAACGTCGCCGAGGGTCTGCCGACGACGAACAACCTTCAGTTCGAGCTGTTCAACGCCTCGAACATCACGATCTGGGGCGCGAAGGGCATCACCGGGTGGTTCTTCTTCGAGGATTACGGACCGACCGGCCTGCTGCCGCTCGCGAACGTCGTCGTCTGGGACGGCCAGAACGACCTGATCGGCGACAGCACGTTCGTCAGCCAGGGGAGCTCGCTGCTCCTGGCCGGCCTGATCCCCGGCGCGCCGACGGACAACGTCGTCTGGGGGAACACGTTCGTCAACAGCACCGTCCTCAGCCCGACGATGTATCCGGGCGACGGCGCTTCGAACGGCCCGCCGATCGCGATCTTCGCCTTCGAGAGCGGCGATCGGCTCTACAACAACAAGGTCGACACGTCGATCACGGCGTACGCGCCGAACGAGAACTTCTACTTCGGCTCCGGCCAGACGAACGCCGAGAACTGGAACCTCCCGATGGTCGAGCCGCGGACGTACTCGGCGGAGGTCAACGGCTACACCCTCTCCGGCACGATCGTTCCGTCCGCCTGGCAGGGCGGCAACGCCTGGGGCGACTACGTCGCCGGGAGCTCCCTGCCGTACGACGAGTACGGCTACATCGCGACCGGCGGGGATGCGTTCCCGCTGCCGATCACCGCTTATTCCGTGACGTTCACGCTGGCCCACGCCCCCGCCGGCACGGAGTGGTCGGTGACGGTGAACGGGGTTACGCAGGCGACGTCCGGCGGTTCGCTCACCTTCTACGAAGTGGCGGGCACGTACGGTTACACGGACGCCGTGGTCCACGGACACGGGTCGATCTCTCCCGCGAGCGGCACGGTGACGGTCGTCAACCGCACCGTGAGCGTCTCGCTCCGGTTCTCTTAGAGCCGGGCTGCCCCGCGCTTGGGACCGGCCGCGCGACCCACCGGGTGCGCACAGGTATCCGACGACCCGGGGCTGCGTCGGGAGGGCCGGGCGTACCGCCGGCCGAGTCGGGCCCACGGCGGTCGATCTAGCCCGACCGGCCGCGCCGGCCAGGGACCTAAAGCGGGTGGGAGACCCCGAGTACCGACAGGCAATCTGCGACGAGGTCCAAGCAACCCTGGTTCTCTGCGAGGGTGGCGACCGAGGGCCAGTCCCCGACGTGGGGAGCCAACCCGCGAATGTCGTAAGCGTCCTTGCTCACTTTGCTCCGGAGGTACGCGCTTCGTACGGGATCCGGGGCGGCGTGCTCGAGATCCCACGACCGATCACGATACGCCTTGACCTTCTGGAGAAGGAGTAGCTCGGGCGTCGGCATCCGTACTTCCTCGTTACCGACTCGCCAGGACTGGCTGTGCCGCTCGAGCAGACGATAGGGGATGTCCCGGCCCGGATCTTCGTGGAAGGGGAAACCCCGGTCCAGCTGTGCGGCGTCGATCTCGATGTAG
>JASHXN010000158.1 GCA_030043505.1 Thermoplasmata archaeon | reverse complement strand
CTCAACCAGCCCGCCAAGACGGTCGAGGCGTGGCGGAATCTGTGGTTCCACACGGGCGACACGGTGACGCGCGACGAGGACGGCTACTACTACTTCGTCGACCGGAAGAAGGACATCATCCGACGGCGGGGGGAGAATCTCGCCCCGTACGACGTCGAGTCGGTGGTGAACCGGCACCCGGCCGTCTTCGAGAGCGTCGTCGTCGGCGTCCCGTCGCCCCTCGGCGAGGAGGACGTCAAGGCGTACGTCCAGCTGAAGCCCGGGGCCCAGCTCGAGGCGAAGGAACTGTTCGGCTACTGCGTCGAGCACCTGCCGTTCTTCATGGTGCCCAAGTTCCTCGAGTTCGTCGACGAGATCCCGAAGACCGCCAACCAAAAGGCGCAACGGTACCTCCTGCGCCAGCGCCAAGGGGGGACGGAGTACGACCGGGAGAAGCTCGGCATCGTCGTCCGCGCGCCGCAGTAAGCCCGCGGCGAGTCCCCCGCTCGTCCTGCTCGACACGAACGCGGCGTTCCTTCCGTTCCGCGAACGGCTTCCGATCCGCCAGGAGGTCGACCGGCTCCTCCCGGGAGCGGAGATGGTCGTGCCGTCGTCCGTCCGGGCGGAGCTGGAACGGCTGGTGGGGGAGGAGGTGCCGCACGCCGCGCTGGCCCGGGCGTTCGCCGCCCGGCTCCGCACGATCCCCACCACGCTCCGCGGGGACGCGGCCGTCCTCGACGTCGCGATCCGTACCGGAGCCCCGGTGCTCACCAGCGACCGGGTCCTCGCCGAGCGGATCGCCTCGGTCGGCGGAAGCGTCCTCGTGCCCCGCGACCGGAGCCGGCTCGAACTCCGCCGGGGTTCTCGGCGCGAGTCGCCCCCGACCCGGCCGGCAAGTCGCCGCCGCCCGAACCGTTAAGACTCGACCCCGACTCGTTTCCGCCCGACGATGCGCGACGACGACAAGCTGCTCGACCTGCCGACGCCCGAGTTCGGCAGCGGGGTGATCGGCGTCTGTGACGTCTGCGGGAAGCGGCAGGCCGTCATCGTCCTTCAGAAAGAGCGCTACCGTCTCTGCGTTCTCGACTTTCTGAACAAGGCGTGGATCAAGTCGGAGAAGCGGCCGACCGCCACCGCGCCCCTCTACCGGAGCGACCGGATCTGGTACCCGACGACCGCCACCGCGAGCGGGAAAGCTCCCGCGATCGTCCTGACCCCCACGAAAACGGTGCGGCACCCGGTCGTGCTCGTCGTGCCGGATATCTACGGCATCACGACCACCTTGCTCGACGCCGCGATCCGCTTCGCCCGCGAGGGATTCGAGGTCCTGGTCCCGGACCTCGCGAAGACGGACGGGATCGGCTTTGGGCACCATGCCTCGTTGCGGGCCGGTGCCACGATGCGCGGCGGCGTGCCGGCACGGTCGCCGAAGGTCGGGGAGTTGCTCACGCTCTACAAGGACGCGCTCCGCGCCCTCCTCGCGCGGGAGATGGTGGACAGTACGAAGGTCGCCACGTTCGGAGCGTCGTACGGGGCGACCCTGGCGCTCGCTGTCGCGGCCGAGAGCACGCAGATGACCGCGGTCGCGCTCGCCTACCCGGTCCCGATCCAACCCGCTCAACTCCCGGGCCTCGTCGCCGCGCCGATCCTCCTCGTCCGGGGGGGCTCGGACCGTGTGGCCGCGCGGGCCGCCGAACAGGTCCGGGCGAGCGAAGCCGGTCCCCGGACGACGTTCGTGGAGCTCCCCGGAGCGCGGCACGATTTCCTTTCGCGCGACCTGCGGGCGTACGAGGTCGCTTCGGCCGAACGTGCGTGGGGCGAGATCGTCGGATTCCTGAAGCAACGGCTCATGCCCCCGCCGCCTCGGCCCCCGCCCCCTCCGACGAAGCAGGCAGCCGCCGCGGCGACACCGTCCAGCCCCGCTCCCGGCCCGACCTCCCCGGTTCCGGCGCCGACGACGGCGCCCGCCGCCTAACGCGACGCGCCGGCGAACGGTCCGCCCGCGCTAGCTCGGATAGTCGTAGAAACCCCGGCCGGTCTTGCGCCCCAGGTGGCCGGCGTCAACGAGCCGGCGCAGCAACGGGGCCGGACGGTACTTCGGATCGCCGAACTCACGGTACATCGTCTCGGCGACCTCGAGGGCGACGTCCAGCCCGATGAGGTCCCCGAGTTCGAACGGCCCCATCGGCATCCCGGCGCCGGCCTTCATCGCCAGGTCGATCTCCCGGGCGCTGGCCAGCTGCTCGCCGAGAGCGAAGCACGCCTCGTTGAGGACGGGGATCAGCAGCCGGTTGACGACGAACGCCGGCGACTCGCGGGCCCGGATGGGCACCATCGGTCCCCGATGGTTGCGAAGGCCCTGCAGGAAGTCGACCGTCTCCTGGACGACCTCGTCCAGCGTGTCGACCCCGCCGGCGACCTCGACCAGCGGGAGGGTGTACGGGGGATTGAAAAAATGGGTGACGAGGACGCGCCGATGGTGCCGCAACCCGCGCGCGAGGCGGGTCACCGACAGCGACGAGGTGTTCGTCCCGATCACGGCATGGTCCGGGACGACGGCGTCCAACGCTTCGAGCACCGGACGCTTGACCGCTTCGCGCTCGAACACCGCCTCGATCACGAGGTCGGCGTCCCCGAACGCGTCATAGTCCGTGACCCCCCGGACCCGGGCGACGATCTCCTCGCCCCGGGCTTTCGAGACCTTCGGGGCGAGCGCCGCGCGGAGCTTCGCCTGCTGCGCGTCGGTGAGCTCCCCGGTCTCCTCCGTCACCCGGCGCAATTCCTTGTCGGCCCGGCCCGCGTGGAAAGCGACGAGCTCGTCGACGATCGCGCGGACGCGCGCGAGCCCCCGGTCGACGGTCGGCCGGTCGACGTCCTTGAGGACGACGTCCACGCCGTTGAACGCGAGCACCTCGGCGATCGCCGCCCCCATCGTCCCCGCGCCGACGACGCCCGCTCGCACCACCCGCACGGACCGCCCCTCGGCCCGGGAGCGGGACCGGATTACATAACGGCGGGGAACGGACCCGGGCGCGCCGAGGACGGACTACGCGGCGTGGGAGGTCGGCTGGGCCATCGGCAGACGCACCGCCTCCGCCGACAGCGGAACGATCGGCGTCGCCGCGGGCGCCGGGCTGCGCGCCGTGGGTCGGGCGTGGGCACCGTCGGTCCGACGCGCCCGCGTCTCCGGGAGCCCCAAGCGCCGCCGCACCCAGTGGCGGACGTCCGAGATGTACAAGTTGTCGTACGGACAGTCCTCGACGCAGTCGCCGACCCCGCAGCACTTGGTGCTCCGGAACTCGCCGGTCTTCCGGAAGTGCCCGGGCATGTCGAGCAATCCGACCGGACACCCCTTCGCGCAGTCGAGCGTCGTGCAGTCGCGGCAGACCTGCTTGTCGCGGACCTTGAGCTTGAAGAAGCCGACCTTGTGGAACGCCTGCGCGATCGTTCCCGTGTAGCACCAGCCCATCGTGACGCAGTTGTAGTTGCCGACGTAGGGGATGGAGACGAACAGGACGTACCAGACGACCGAGAACGAGAGCACGAACAGGAAGACCGACGGGTCGTTCCCCTGGATGTAGACGTTCGTCGCGCCGGTCGTGTCCAGGTAGGAGAGCACCGAGGTCCCCACGAGGGCGACCATCACCGCCGCGGTCGTCCCCGTGTACAGGCCGGAGAGCCGACTCGACAGGTACTTGCGGCCGAGCGGCTCGGAGCGGTTGAACGACTTCATCGCGTCGATCGTCGTCCCCTGGTACATCACCGGGGCGGTGCAGAACACCGAGCAGATCACCCGCCGGCCGAACAGGACGGTGAGGGCGCCGGTGATGGCGTACGTCGCCAGGAGGACGCCGAAGACGCCGACGGCGAGCGGCGCCGAGCCGATCCCCATGCTCCACCCGAGCACCGGCACCGTGAGCGGATTCGGGGCGTGGGGGAAGACGAGCGCGAAGTAGAGGCTCGG
>JASHXN010000157.1 GCA_030043505.1 Thermoplasmata archaeon | reverse complement strand
GCCTCGACGGCGTGGAAGAGGAGCTCGTACGCCGCCTCCTCCGCCTCCGACGGGTCGCCCGGCGGCGGGCCGCCCGGAGCGTAGACCGTCAGCGTCCCGCCCCGAACGCCGAGGAGGACGAGGCTCGCACTGTCCCTTCGCGCCCAGGCGAGGAGCTCTCCCTCGGCACGCTGGAGTACGCCGACCCACCGCAGCGTGCCGAACCAACGGCCGACCAGCTGACCCGCGAGCGTGCCCGGGTCGATCCCGACCGGCAGGTCGATCTTCGCGATCGGCCGAGGGTCCTGGTCGGTCCGTCGGTCGACGCGCGGGGGCCCGGCGAACGCACGGTAACCCCCGTCGACCTTCTCGACCAGCCCCTCCCGCGCCAGCCGACGCAGGGAGCGCGACAGCGACTCGGGGTGAACCCCGAGCATCCGGCGCAGCCCGCTGAAGGCGACGCGGCCTGAAAGTCCCTGAAGCGTTGACAGGATCCGGTCGTCCAGGCGCCCGTCCGGGGCGCCGTCGAGCCGGTCACGATCCGTGTTCATCGGACGTTCCACGGCCTCGCGGCGTATAGCCGACGGGTTACCCCGGGGCCAGCAGATGCGCCCCATCGTGGCGTGAGCGGGAGCCCGCAGAACCGGTCAATATCCTCGACCTCGCCGTGAGGAGCTTCGGGCCGAAGGCCCGCAGGACGAGTACACATGTCGCACGAAGAGAGCCCCGATCGAGCCGACGACGAGCACGGGCGGTACGGGCCGTGGGTCTGGACCGCCTACCGCGCCTACAACGACCTCCTCCGAGAGAGGCTCAAGCGCCGATTCGAGGCGCAGGAGGGCCCCTGGCTCGACCAGGTCGCCGAGATCCTGGTCGAGATCGTCAACGCCCGCTGGGAAGGCGGCCGCAAGAAGCGCCGCGAGCTGGACGCGCTGTACGCCCGGCTCGACCGCGCGCTCTCGGAGTGAGGCGATGACGTCGTTCCCTCTGCCCCCGCTCCCTGCGCCGCCGACCGGACCCGAACCGATGCTCCCGTGGCCGCCGCGCGGCCGGGCGGCGTGAGGCCCATGGCGCTCGCGGACCTGGAAGCGCGCATCGCGTCGGCGGTCGAGGCCGTCGCACCGAGCGTCGCGGCCGTCGAGGCGACCCGTCTCGCCCCCCGCTGGCGCGGGGCCGGCTACCCGGTCCCGTCGCAAGCGACCGCGGTCGTGACCGACCGCGAGGGCTACCTCGTGACGAACCAGCACGTCGTGGAGGGCGCGGCGCACCTCGCGGTGCGTCTGGCCGACGGCCGTGAGCTGACGGCGGAGGTCGTGGGCGGGGACGAGGTCACCGACCTTGCGCTCGTCCGGGTCGACGCCCAGGACCTTCCCGCGGCCCGGCTCGGCGACTCGGAGTCGCTGCGGGTCGGCCAGTTCGTCCTCGCCGTTGGGCATGCCCTCGGTCTCCCGGGCGGTCCGACCGTTTCCCTCGGGGTCGTGAGCGCTCTCGCCCGCCCCCTGCCGGGGACCGACTTCGTCTTCGAGGGACTGGTCCAGACCGACGCGGCGATCAATCCCGGGAACAGCGGAGGACCGCTGGTCGACCTGAGCGGGTCGGTCGTCGGGATCAACACCGCCGTCGTCCCGTTCGCCCAGGGCGTCGGCTTCGCGCTCCCGATCCACGCCGCCGTGAGGATCACCTCGGAGCTGCGCCGGACCGGCCGGGTCGTCCGGCCATGGATCGGCGTCCAGGTCGCCGAACTCGTCCCGTCGCTCGCGCGCCAGATCGCCGCCGAGCCCCGGAGCGGGCTGCTCGTCGCGGAGGTCGTACCGAAGTCGCCCGCGCACCGGGCGGGGATCCGGGCCGGGGACGTCCTGACCGCGGTCGGTCCGTTCGAGGTGCGGTCGGTGCGCGAGCTGCTCGAGGCGCTCGCGCGGTTCCCGGTCGGTTCCGACGTGACGCTCGGGTTCCGGCGCCGCGCCGAGCGCCTCTCGGCGAGCGTGCCCCTCCAGGAGAGCCCGGAGGTCGTCGCCGAGGGGCGGTAGGGAGGCGAGGGCCGTCGGCCCCGGGCGCCGTCCGGCGTCTATAAGCGCCGGGCACGGCTCGCTTCCGCCGTGCTGACGGACGCCTGGGGCCGCGGCGTGACGGACCTCCGGGTCAGCGTCACGAAGCGCTGCAACTTCGCCTGCGTCTACTGCCACGACGAGGGGCTCGGGCCGGTCGCCCGCCCGTCGGCCCCGCACGGCGAAGAGCTGACGGCCGCCGAGATCGGGCGGCTCGTCTCGGTCGCCCGCGAGTTCGGCGTTCGCTCCGTGAAGTTCACGGGGGGTGAGCCGCTCGTGCGGCCCGACCTCGAGGAGATCGTCGAGCGCACGGTGCGCCAGGTCCCCGATGTCTCGCTCACGACCAACGGCTCGCTCCTCGCCCGGCGGGCCGAGTCGCTGCGGGACGCCGGGCTCAAGCGCGTGAACGTCTCGATCGACTCCACCGACCCCGAGCAGTTCCGCCAGATCCGGCGCGGGAATCTCGCGCCGGTACTCGCGGGGGTGGCGGCGGCTCTGAGGGTCGGGCTCACGCCGGTCAAGCTGAACATGGTCGTCTTCCGGGCGACGGTCGCCGCGATCCCCCGGATGGTCGAGTTCGTCGGGGAGCGCGACGGGCTGAAGCTGCAGCTGATCCAGTTCATGCCCGAGCTCGTCCAGCACGAGCGGTTCGCGGTCGACCTCGCCGAGGTCCGGCGCTGGCTCGAGGACCACGCCTCCCGCGTGCTGGTCCGCGAGATGCATCACCGACGGATCTACCTGTTCGGCCGGACGGAGGTCGAGCTCGTCGACCCGGTCCGGAACCCGGAGTTCTGCGCGAACTGCCACCGGATCCGGGTGACGCACCGCGGCGAGCTGAAGGGGTGCCTCAACCGCTCGGACGACCTGATCGCGACGCGCGGGCTGGACGATGCCGAGCTCCGCGACGCGTTCCGTCGCGTGATCACGCTTCGGGTCCCGTACTACGGGGGGTACGTCACGGACCTGGCGCAGGACCCCTCCGGGGCGGCCTCCGCCCTTCCGTCGTTTGCCTCCGGGGTCGACCCGCCGGCGGAGCCGCTCGGGGCGCCGTCCCCGAGCCTTGATACGGAGGCCCCGGGTGGGCGCGACGGGAGCTCATGACCGTCGATTTCGCGTGGGGGAAGACGCCGAGCCTGCGCGTCGCGTCGATCCGCTGGACGGGCCCGTGGAACGAGAAGAAGATCCGGGGCCAGTTCGAGCGCATCGTCCGCTGGGCGCGCGACGAAGGCGTCCGGACCGGCCGCTGGATCTTCCTGGAGCCGGGGGAACGGCGCTGGGAGGTCGCGATCGAGCTTCGCGGCCGGCATCGCGGCTCGGGGCCGATCCGGACCCGGACGCTTCCCGGCGGCGACGTGGCCCGGGTCGTCTTCGACCCGGACGAGGTGTCGCCCCGGGTCATCTACCACGG
>JASHXN010000156.1 GCA_030043505.1 Thermoplasmata archaeon | reverse complement strand
ACGCCGCCCGCCGACCGGGGGCAGGTAATATATGCGTCCAAGGTGGAGCGTACCCGTAAGCCATGGTCACGGTCGAAGTCGCCCACGAGAAGTGCACAGGCTGCACCCACTGCCGGGACGTCTGCCCGGTGACCGTCTTCGAAATGCAGCCCCGGGAGAACTGGCCGAACGTCGTGGACGACCCGGCGGTCGCGGCGAAGTTCCAATTCCGCGCGGAGAAGTCCGCGGTGATCCACGGGCCGGACTGCATCATGTGCGAAGCGTGCCTGTTCGAGTGCGAAGGGGAGTGCATCACCATCGTCGATGACGAGGGCACCACCCACCACTCGACGTACAAGTAGGCCGGCGTTCGACCGCCGGGCCGCGGGCCCGTTCCTCCGAGGGCGCGCGGGGACGTCTCCATGACCGACGTCGGCTCCGAAGCTACCCCCGCGCCGGTCGGCTTCGTGGGGCTCGGCACGATGGGCGCCCCGGCGACCGCGAGGCTCCGGGCGGCCGGAGTGCCGCTCGTGGTCCACACCCGCGACCGGGCGAAGGCCGAGCCGATCCTCGCCGCCGGGGCGACCTGGGCCGACTCGCCCCGCGCCCTAGGCAAAGCGGTCGGCAGCGGCGTCTCGTTCGTCATGGTCCCCGACGCCCGGGAGGTCCGGGCCGTCCTGTTCGGCCGGCGGGGTCTCGCCGCCGGCGCCCGTCCGGGCGCCCTGGTCGTGAACCTCAGCACGATCGGGCCGGAGGAGAGCCGAACGATCGGCGAGCGACTTGCCGACCGTTCCGTCCGCTATCTCGAAGCGCCGGTCGGGGGCAGCCGGGACGCCGCGGAACGCGGCGAGCTGCTGGTCTTTGCCGGCGGGGACGCCGCCGACCTCGCCCGGGCCCAGCCGCTCCTCGCCCGGATCGCTCGGGCGGTCGAGTTCGTGGGTCCGCTCGGGGCGGGCATGGGGATGAAGCTCGTCAACAACCTCGTCACGCTCGCGACCGTCGCGCTCGACGCGGAGGCGGTCGCGCTGGCGGAGGCGATCGGGATCCCGCGGGCGCGGGCCGTCGACCTCCTGCTGGCCGGCGGCGGCGAGTCGCGGATGCTGCGCAACAAGCGAGAGGCGTTCGTCCGGCGCCAGTACCCGGTGCAGTTCCGCCTCCGCCTCGCCCAGAAGGACCTCCGGCTCATCGCGCGCACGGCGCGCGGTTCGGGCGGGAGAGCCGCCCTCGCCCGGGAAGCCGCCCGGCTCGTCGCCGAGGCGGTGCGCGCAGGGCACGCCGACGACGACTTCTCCTCGGTGTTCGAGGCGGCACGGGTCCGGGCCGGGGCCCGCCCCGAACCGACCCCGTCCGGGGCGCTCGGAACGCCGTAGCGACGGGACGCGCGCGCGCCCCGCCTAGAGCGGGTGGCGCGTCGGCCGATAGAAGGCGCGGTGGACCTGGGCGGCGCTCCCGTCCGCCGGGAACCGGACCCGCACTCCGGCGGCGCGGCCAAAGAACGTGAACTCGAGGGAGTACCAGACGGCGGTCCAGACCCCCGTCGCGTCCTGGGACGCCTCCCCGAAGTGGTACGTCGCCTCCAGGGCGCCGCTCTCCTTCCGCGCCAGCGGGAACGCCCAGGCGAGCGCCTCCGCCTCGCCGGCCGGTGCCCGGCCCCCGGCGACCGGCTCCAGCAGCCCCTGGGCGGTGTACGGCCCCTCGGTGAGGCCCCGGCCGAAGACGTACCGACCCCACGTCGTCGTCTCCCGGCCCTCCGCGACGCGCTCGGAGAGCACGATCCAGGCGAACGGATTGGTCGTCGGCGCGACGATGTCGAACGGCCCCAGCCCCTTCAGGCGGCGGCCGACGACGAGGCGGCCGGCGAGCCGGATCGCGAAGTAGGCGGCGAAGAACGCCATCAGGCCGTAGACGGTCAGCAGGTACTCGGCGAACGGCAGCCGGTTCCGCTCGACGCCGAGCAGGAGGTAGAACGACGCGACCGAGACGATCAGCGTCACGAAGTTGATCGCCCGGTCGGCGTCCAGCTCGAGCTTGCGGGTCGAGAACGGCAGCAGCGGCGGGACGGAGAAGTGGGTGAAGCCGTCCTGCAGGATGTGGCAGAGGCCCCCGACCTCCAGGACGAGGAAGTAGACCCACGGGCTCCCGGGGGAGATCGCGGGGGCGATGAGGCAGCCGGCGCCCGCGACCAGGCTGACGCCGAAGACGGAGTGCGTGATCCCGTGGTGGCGGAGGAGCGGGAACCGCTTCGCGATCGGGAAGAACAACGCGTCCGCGTCCGGGATCCCGCCGCCGAGCGCCCCGGCGGCCAGGTAGGCGGGCTTGAAGCCGACGATCCCGAAGGTGACGAGGTAGGCGACCAGGACGTGGGTGAACAGGTCCACCGGCGCTGCGGACGGCCCCCTACAGGAGGCCCTCCTCCATCACCTCGACCGACTCGACCTCGGGGAGCTTTGCGAGGGCGTGCTCGGTCGACTCGAGGACCCCGCCGGTGTCGTCCATCACGACGGAGACGAGCAGCGACCGCAACCCGAACGCCACGTCCTTGATCTGCGAGCCCCGGACGCTCACGCCGGCCGGCATCGCCGTGGCGAGCGCCTTCTGGATCGCCGCGACGTCCGTTTCGACGCCGCGCGGCATGAGCCGGAAGAGGACCGCGACCTTCCCCACCGCGCCCCCTACGGACCCTCGAACGAGCACTTCGGACAGTGGTACATCACCGACTGGTCCCGGCACCGCTCGCACCGGCCGATCGGCACTTCGCCGCAGCTCGGGCAGAGGAACTGGGTCGATCCGGGGCCCCGCAGGGCCCGGCCGCACGACGTGCACTTCGGGTCGGGTCGCGCCCCCAGCATCGCTCCGGTACCTTCCGAGCGGGACGGCGCGCCCTAGCGGCGCGCCGCGCCCCGACGGCGCGCGGCGACTCGGGTAGCGTATATAAAGAGCACGCCGAAGAACGCGACGACGCCGACGACGTACCAGAGCGTATCGTTCGTCGGGGCGGGCGCGACGTAGAACGTCGTCGACTCGACCGTGCGTCCGTTCGAGAACGTCACCAGCCCGTGCGCTTCCGCGATCGTGAGCGTGAACGTGTGGTAGCCGCTCGCGATCGAGAGGGTCGCGTAGCGGTAGTCGAGGTCGTACTTCGCCGACGGCGCGAGCTCGGGGACCGCGACGGTGCCGACGACCTTCCCGTCGAGCGCGACGGTGACGGCGAACGGCAGCACGGCGGCGCTCGGCCCGGCGATGAGGACGGCGTGCACGGCGTACGGCACGACGATCTGGAAGTGCGCGGTCAGGTTGACCGACGTGTTCGCGCCGGAGGAGGAGGCGGTCAGCTCGATCGTGAGGGTCATCGCCTCGCTGATGTTCCCCGTCTTGACGACCGTCTTCGCCGGCAGGCCGGAGGCGTTCGAGATCGTGCCGTTGGCGGGGCTGACGGAGCAGCCGGTCGTGTTCACCGCGTTCAGGTGCGCGGTCCATTTGATCGTCCCGACGAGCGTCGAGCCGATGAACGCCGAGCCGCCGCTCGCGTTGAAGTGGAACGTCGCGTTGCTGGCGGTCGCGATGAGCGACGGACCGCTGACGTTCCCCTTGAACGGGGTCGCGCCGGAAGCGGCCGGCCCCGCCGCGGGGGCGGCGGCGAGCGCGCTCCCGATCGGACCGGCGAGGAGCCCCACGGCGACGACCGCGAGCACGGCGGCCAGTAGGAACGCCTTCACCGGCGGGTCCACCTCCGGGTCCGCCACCAGCGGTAGCTGACGACCAGGCCGATCAGCAGCAGCGCCGGGACGAACACCAGGATCGGGACGACCCAGCTCGGGACGCCGGTCGGTCCGCTCTGGACGCGGACGCCCGTGACCCCGAGCGAGCCGGGAGAGGTCGAGACGGTCGGGTGCGGGACCTTGAGGCTGATCGCCTGCGAGATCCCGGCGCCCGGATTCGTCACGGTCGCCTGGACCGCCACCGTCCCCGGCGCGATCGCGCCGGCGCCGGTCGAGTTGAGCACCAGCGAGACGGACTCGTTCTCCCCGGCGGTGAGGCTGACGAGCGAGGTCGTGGACGACTTGTTGTTCACGAGCCAGCTCGTCGTCCAGCCGAGCTCCGTGAGCCGCGCCGCGTCCGAGACCGTCAGCCGCACCGTTTCGTTGGTGTTGCCGCGGTTCGTCAGGAAGAACGGCAGCACGGCGGCGACGGGGCCGACCCTCGGCGGTTCGCTCGCGACGGTCCCGCTCTTGAGGCCGTAGAAGCCGAGCACCGTGACGGTCGGCGCCGGCGCGACGCTACCGGCGGAGACGCCGCTGGCGAGGTCGAACGAGATCGCGACGGGCGCGTGCGCCACCGCGGTCCCCGGCGGGACGGTGATCGAGACCTCCCCCGCGATCGAGGCCCCCGGGGTGAGGGTCAACCGGCCGGAAGAGAAGTTCACGCTCGGGAAGTGGAAGGTGAACGTCCAGCTCGACGGCGAGCCGACCGGACGCACCGTCACGGGGACGTTCCCGCTCGCCCGCAGCGTGAACGGGAACGTGACCGTCCCGCCGGCGGCGACCGACGCCGTGCTCGAGCCTCCGATCGCGGCCGACACGGTCGCCGCGACCGGGACCTGCAGCGACGCGGTGACGACCGCGTTGCCGCTCGCGACCGTGAACTTCTGGGAGGCGGTGGCGATCCCCGCGATGCTGTTGCGGCTGCCGTTCCCGGTCGCTTTGAGCGTGTAGTTGCCGGACGGCAGCAGCAACGAGAACGACGACCCGGGGTTCACGCCGGTGAACTGGGCGACGGCCCCGAACGCGTTGCGGAACGTGAACGTCCCGGGCCCGCTCTGGCCGCCGGTCGCGTTCGCGGCGGCAACGTGGACGGTCGTCGTCCACGCCGGGCGCAGCAGCATCTCGACCAGGTCCGACGTCGACGGCAGCGCGAGGAACCGGCCGAACGCCGCCTCGCCGACTCCCGAGGTCGTGGTCGCGTAGATGTTGTACTCGCCCGGCTGGAGGCTCACGGAGAACGTCCCGTTCGGCGCGGAGATCACCTGGAGCTTCGTGGACGGATACGGGCCGACGAGGCGGACCGCGCCGGCGGTCGGCGTCACGGAGCCGGCGGGCACGAGCGCGCCGTGGACGGCGACCGTCTCGGTGACGCCGGTCATCGGCACGAGGCAGTGGGTCGAGCCGGAGGAGAACGTGCACGTGGCGTTCGCGGCGCTCGACCACGCCGTGTAGTACGTCCCGTTCGGGCCGGTGGTCGGGGCCGTGCCGTTGGCGTAGACGCGGTAGCTGCCGGGCGGCAGCAGCGCGCTCACGACCCCGTCGGTCGCCGTGCCGGCGATCGGAAGGCCCTTCGAGTTCACGAACGTCACCGAGGTCGACAGCGGGACCGCCTTGCCGTTCGACTGGGTCAGCGTCGTGTTGACCGTCACGCCGGCCTCGGAGAGGACCAGTTTCGGCGTGATCGTTCCGGTCGCGGGGATCGTGATCCGGGTGACGTTCACCCACTCCTCCCCGGCGACCTCGGCCGTCACGGTCGCGGTGTAGTTCGCGGGCGTCGCCCGGAACGCCTTAGTGTACGCGGTGCCGTTGACGGTGACGTTCATCAAGGGCGACGTGAGGGCGATCTGCACGCTCCCGGCCGTGACGCCGGACGGCAGGGAGAGCTTGCCCGAGGCGTTGATCTCCGCCAGGACGACGAGCGTCAGGTTCGAGCTGGTCGCTCCCACGGGGATCACCGTGGAGAGGGTCGTGGCAGGGAGGTAGACGGTCGTCCCGTGCCCGATCACGGCCCGGGCGCCGACGCCGTACGTCCCCGGCGGCAGTTCGAGCGAGAACTTCGGTCCGCCCTTCAGGTGGACCGAGCGGGCACCGGTCGTCTCCCCGGTGATGTTGACCGAGACGTTCGTCTTGGCCGGAAGTCCTTCGACGACGAGCGACACGGCGACGTCGTTGACCTGCAGGCCCAGCGTGGAGAGCTTGCCGAGCTGCTGCGCGGTGAGGCCGCACGTCTGGTTCGACTGGAACCCGAACGCGCTCGCCCGAAGACAGTAGCCGCCGGCCCCGCCCGCCGCCGTGGTGGGGACGTAGAAGCCGACGGTGCCGTTCGAGTCGGCGGTGGCGCTGAGGGCGGGTCCGTCGGACCCGACCGAGACGACGACGTGCGCGCCGGCCGCGCCGAGGACATCGCCGGACGACGCCGGGGTGCCGACCGAGAGGTGCACCGCCACGGTCGGGCCCACGTGCAACGCGAGCGCGGTCGCCGAGGAGACGTTCTTCGCCTCCAGCGCCGCGGAGATGTCGCCCAAGTCGTTGCCGGAGCTGCTGAGGGCGAGGAACGTGTACGTCCCCGAGGGGAGCGTCAACATCGTCGTCCCGTCCGTGGCGCCCCACGCGGCCGCTTCGGTGCCTTGCGGCCCGTAGGCCAGCACGGCGGTCTTGTTCCCGCTCTTGCCACCGGTGACCGAGACGGTCACGGTGTGGGCCGGGGTGAGGTTGAGCAGGACGGCCGTCGTCGACCCGGAAGCGGTGACGTTGACCGTGCCGAGGCCCGTGTACAGGACGCCACCGACGACGCCGGTCGCCTGGACGGTGTAGCTCCCGAGCGGCACGCTGGCGGTCGCCACGCCGTCCGCGTCGGATTTCGCGTATGTCGTG
>JASHXN010000018.1 GCA_030043505.1 Thermoplasmata archaeon | reverse complement strand
TGCCGTACCGCTCGTTGAACTCGGCGAAGATCCGGTTGGGCGCGAGGTCCTCGAGGCTGATGATCACCCGCTCGGTCCCGCCGATGACGAAGTAGCCGCCGGGGTCGAGCGGGTCCTCCCCGTACTCGACGAGCTTCGCCCGGTACTCCTCGTCGGAGAGCCAGATCTGGTCGTCCTCGGTGATCTTGTAGCGGTTGAGGTTGCACGGCCGGCTCTTGACCATGATCGGCAGGTCGCCGATGTGCACGTCCTCCGGGGCCCGCTCGACGCCGTTCTCGACGACGGTGACCTTGAGGTAGATCGGCGCCTGGTAGGTAAGGTTCCTCAGCCGCGCTTCCATCGGCGTGAGGGTCGGCTTGGAGCCGACCGGCTCCTTGACGAACGGGGCGCCGATGAAGATCGTCGGCTCGGCGGACGGCGGGACGAGGCCCCGGGCATCGCGCCGGCGGCCGACGCGCACCGAGATCGAGCTCTTCGTCTTCTGGACGTCGAGCCGGACGACGCCCCGCTCGGACGAATCCTCGCTGACGCGCGACTCGTCGACGATCCGCTGCATCCGCGAGTTCGGATTGTCGCGGGTCGGCAGGAAGTCGTTGAAGCTGGCGAGGTGGTGGTTGACGATCGACCGCTCGCGGAAGAACGCATCGACGATCTCGCGCATGGACCTTCACTCCTCCCGGCCCGGCTTGACGACCAGGCGGTAGGCGATCGACTCGCCCGCGGTGGCGCTCGGGCGACGGATGCGGACCAGACGACCGACGAGCCGCTCGCCGGCCTCTTTGAGCGCGGCGTGCTTCGGATCGGTCTGCAGGCCGGGGTCGTCGACGAAGATCTTCGGCAGCCGCTCGGCCGGGGTGCCGAGCTCCTGCAGGACCTTCGCGGTCTCGGCCTCGGTCAGGACCTCGTGGGGAGGAGCGAGATGGTGCGCGACGAACGGACGGGGCGGCGCCGGCGGCGCTTTCGCCCGGGACGCCTTGCCGCGGGGTCGGGCCGACGGGGTCATGCGTTCCTCCGAGGAGCGGTGCGGGCCCGGGGGGAGACCCGGAGCGGTCGCGCGGACGCCGCCGACGCGCTCGTTCGAACCCCCGACCAACTGGTTAAAAGCCAGATGCTCTGTTCCGGGCCGCCCGACGCACCGGACGGCCAACCGGACTGAGCTACGGGCCCGTTCCTGCTCCGCCCCGAACCCACTCGGGTTCGGTACTTCACGCTGACGGCCGGTCGAACGTTCACTGCAAGCTCTCCAGCGCGGAGATGAGCGACCAGATCGCCGTCCGGCCGTGGGTAGGAAGGTTCGGGTCGTTCGCCAGATCGTCCAGGACGTACACCGCGCTGGCGATCCGAACGTCCAGCGGGACCGTCGGCTTGGCGAGCTCGTCCTTGGCGCTCTGCGCCCCTCGCCGCACGTTGCGCGGGACGCTCGCGTCCTCGGCGAGCTCGGTGAGCGTGCGGACCGCCCGCGCGACCTCCCCGCGGTCGCCCGCCACCCCCGCGTCGGGGCCCCGGTCGGCGGCCGCGGACGACGGGCCGGTCACGGGGCGTGCGTCTCCCCCGCCTCTTTGTAGGCGGTGACGACCAGGAGCGTCTTCGTTTCCCGGATCCCCTTGACGGACGGGAGCCGGTGCAGCACGAACTCCTTCAGCTCCTCGTAGTGCGGGAAGCGGACCTTGAGAAAGATGTCCGTGTCGCCGGTGACGAGGAAGACATCCTCGACCTCGGGGAACCGCGCGACCTCGGTCGCCACGGTGTCCGCCTCGCTCGTCTCGACCTTCAGGGCGATCAGCGCGACGACGTGCTCGTCGCCCCAGACCTTCGTGAACGCGCTCTCGACGGCCCGGCTCACGGGCGCCTTCGGTGCGGACGGTTTGTCCATCGATACGTACCTCGATACGGACGGTGCGGATGCCCAACCCCGGTCGGCCTACGACGCCGGGGCGGACTCGAACTCCTCTTGAAGGTCGTTGACGACCTGATCGATCACGTTACCGGGGTCCTGGGCGCGGTACTCGCGCACACCGCCCGCTTCGCTCGAAACGCGGGCCAACAGGTCGGACGGTCCCCGAAGAAACTCGACGCTGCAGATGAACTCCTCCATGGATGGCCGGACCCCCCCGGGCCGAGCGGCCCGACATAGGTCCCCTATATAGCCCTTTGGCGAACCGATACCCCCCGCGGCGTAGGGCGGGAGATTCCGCCGCTCGCCCGGGCCATCGTTATCTCCGCGACCCCGTAGAACGACCGTGGCCTCCTCCAAGACCGACGGCCCGACGGTCCGGGTCGAGGTGCGCGTCGAGCTGAAACCCGAGGTCGCGGACGCGGAAGCGGACGGCATCGCCCGATCGTTGGAGCTGCTCGGCATCCGCTCGCTTCGCAGCCTGCACCTCGCCCGCGTGTACGAGCTCGAGTTCGAGGGCGTCGACCGCGCCGAGGCGGAACGCCGTGCCCGCGAGGCGGTCGACCGCCTGCTCGCCAACCCGGTGATCCATCGGGTCCGGGTCACGCCGTCGTCGGGGTAGCTTGTGGCGGGCTGGGCCGACGGCGTCACGGCCGTTCCCGTGCGCGCGCTCGGGAGGTCTGCCCTCCGGCGGCTCTCCTCCGAGCGCGGGCTCGGCTTCTCCGACGCCGAGTTCGAGCGGATCCGCCGCTACTTCGTCCGGGAACATCGCGAACCGACCGACGTCGAGCTCGCGGGCCTCGCCCAAAGTTGGAGCGAGCATTGCAGCTACAAGAGCTCGCGAGCGTTCTTGCGCGCCGGCTTCCGGGGCCTGCGGTCCGACCCTCGCGTGCTCGGCACGGGGGACGCGGGCGTCATGCGGTTCCCCGGCGGGTCCGCGTACGCCCTCCGCATCGAGTCGCACAACCACCCGTCGGCCGTCGAGCCGTACGGCGGAGCCGCGACGGGGATCGGCGGGATCCTGCGCGACGTGCTGGCCGTCGGGGCGGCCCCGATCGCGCTCGTCGACCCGCTCTGCTTCGGCCCTCTTGACCTGCCGGCGTCCGAGGTGCCGGCGGGCGTGCACGCGCCCCGGTTCATCGCGAGCGGCGTCGTCGCGGGGATCCGGGACTACGGCAACCGGGTCGGCGTGCCGACGGTCGGGGGGCTCGTCGCGTTCGACCGCGCGTTCGTCGTGAACCCTCTCGTCAACGTCGGGTGCGTCGGCT
>JASHXN010000017.1 GCA_030043505.1 Thermoplasmata archaeon | reverse complement strand
TCGGGAGAACTCCCCGGACCAGCCGCCGGCGGCGTTCACGACATGCTCCGCCCCCACCGAGCCTTCGCTCGTGACGACCCCGGTGAGTCGGTCGCCGTCCCGCCGGACCTCCGCGGCTTCGACGCCGAGCGCCACTTCGACGCCTTCCCGCCGGACCGCCTCGTACAGCCCCCAGACCGCCGGGAACGGGTAGACCGTCCCGTCGCTCGGCAGGAACGACCCGCCGACGACCGCCCCGGGGGCGATCCCTTGCACGAGACGGCCCACGTCGGTCGGGTCGAGCAGGCGGGACGGGAGGCCCTCCGCCCGGACGACCGCGTGCACCCGCCCGAGGCGCTCGAGCTCCGCGGCGGTCTCGGCGAGGAAGAGGTAGCCGCCCTGTCGGAACCAGACGTTGTGGCCGAAGTCGGCGCCGAAGCGGCGGTAGGCGGCGACCGACTCGCGGGCGAGCCGGATCGTCGAGCGCGTCTCCCACTGCTGCCGCACCCCTCCGCCGTTCCGGCCGGAGCCGCCGGAGGAGAGGAACCCCCGGTCGAGGACGAGCACCGGCCCGGCCCCGGCCCGGGCGAGACGGTGGGCGGTGTATAGTCCGACGATGCCGGCCCCGACGACGACGGTGCGGTACTCGCTCCGGGCCAGCGTCATGACCCGGACCCTCCGCCCGCGTCCGCGTCGAGCGTCGCGAGCGCGCCGAGCGGCGTCGGGACGAGCGGGGGGCGCTGCGTGATGAAGCCGACCTCGGCGGCGCTGCGCTGCTCGAGCAGCGACAGGAGCACGATCAGATCCGGGAGACAGTAGCGTCCCTGGCAGAGCCCGGTGCCGGCGCCGGTGTACCGCTTGACGACCTCCAGACCCCGGAAGCCCCGGCGGGACGCCGCCTCCACCTCCTCCAGCAGGACGTCCTCGCACGGGCAGACGATCCACTTGCCGTGCCGCGCCTCCCGCAGGAGTTCGCGGTAGTAGCCCACGAGCTCGCCGGGCCGCTCGGCGGCAGAGGGCGTGAATGCCGCCGGCGGTTCCGGAGGGCGCGCGGAGGTTACGGCGGCGGCGACCGCCCCCGGGTCGACCGGAGGGGATCCCGGGGGCGCCGCCGCGGAGCCGACGGCGTACAGGCCCGGGACGGCGGTGCGGCCGGCGGGATCGATCTCCGGGAAGTACGCGCCGGGCGTCTCGCTCCATCGCCGCGTCGCGCCCGCCTGGTAGAGGAGCTGGGCGTTCGGCAGCCGGCGATGGGCGAGGACGACGCTCGAGCAGGGGAGGCGGAAGCGGCCCCCGCCGTCCCGGCGCGCGAGCTCGACCGCCCGGACGTGGCCGCGCCCTATCGCCCGTACGAGGCGGCTCCGGGGATACAGGGAGATCCCCGCTTCGGCGGCGGTCCGCGTCAACTCCGGACCGACGTCGCCGAAGGCGACGACCGCTTCGACCCGGTCCGCGTGCCGCTCGACGACCTGGAGCGCGCGCGGCCCCGTCCCGACGACGACGCTCGGGCCGAGCGGGAGCTCGAGCTCGGAGAGCGCCAGGTCGGCGGTGACGACCCCGGGCCGGTCGGAGCCTTCGAAGACCAGTCCGGCGTCGTAGCTGCCGGTGGCGACGATGACGGTCGGGGTGCGCACGCGCACTCCGGCCCCGTCGTCGGCAAAGCCCAGGAGCGTGAAACCGGCCCCGTCCTCCGCCGCGGAGAGCACGCTCACCGTGACCCCGGCCACGGTCTCCCCGGCGGGGCCGTCCCCGGCGCCGGGACCGCTGCGCCGCTCCAGCAGCAAGGGGCGCCGTCCTTTCCGGGCGAGCGCGTCGGCGACCGACCGACCGGAGCGCCCGGCGCCGACGACCGCCACTTCGGCGGTCCAGCTTCGCGGGGGCAGGGCCGGTGCGGCGGAGTCGGGCGGAGCCCCGTACCCCGCCAGGCGCCGCACGACCGACTGGAACACCGGGCGAAGGAACGCCGGGCGCCGCAGCCCGTGGACGGTGTCGAGCCCGTGGGGGAAGAGCCCGTCCAGCAGACCCAGGAGGTCGTTCCGAGGGGACGGCCAGGCGTTCTCCGTCGACGCCCGATCCCCGTCCCGTACCGGCCGCACGCACGCCCGTGCGTTCGGGACGCCGTTCAGCCGGAACAGACACCCTGTGCAGTCGCCGACGCCGCAGAACGGTCCGCGGGGACGATGGTAGCGGACCGACCGCGCGAGCGACGGCCACCCGCGGCGCCCGAGCATCGCGAGCCAGCGTTCGCCCGGCCGCCCGTCGAGCTCGCGGCGACCGAAGCGAACGCGCACCGGACGGGCCGGATCCATGGAACGGCGGCGAGCCCCGCCCCGGCTATTAACCGCCCCCTCGAGCGAGCGCGGGCGGCGGCGCTGCCGGCGTGTCGGTCCGCGCCCGGGTCCACGGCTATATAGACGACAGTAGGTCGGGGCGCTCACGACCGCGCGCACGAGCGGCGGATTCCACGGCCGTCGTATCCAGAAGACCGGCGGTTCGACGTTCATCGTCTCGCTGCCGAAGACGTGGGTCGTCGCGCGCGGGCTCGGCCCCGGGGACGTGCTCCTCTTCACCCCGCGCGCCGACGGCTCGTTGACCGTCTATCCGGCGTCGGCGACGCCGGCCGAAGCGCAACGCCGGACGGTCGAGGTATCGAACGACGACGACGAGGAGCATCTGTTTCGCCGCCTGATCGCGGAGTACATCGCCGGCTACCCGTTGCTCGAGGTCCGGACGCCGGCCCGCATGAGCGCCCGCACGCGCGAGATCGTCCGGAGCTTCGCGCAGCGGATGATCGGGCCGGAGATCCTCGAGGAGACCGCGGAAGCGGTGATCCTGCAGGACGTCGTCGGGGCGAACCCGCTCCCGATCCCGTCGATCGTGCGTCGCATGCACCAGATGGTCCGGGCGATGCAGGCCGACGCGATGACCGCGTTCCGCGAGCGGGACGCGTCGATCGCCAAGGACGTCGTCGAGCGGGACTGGGAGGTCGACCGCCTCCACTGGTTCCTCGAGAAGCAGGTGACGAGCGCGCTGCGGGACGCGCGGATCCTCGCGAGCCTCGACCTCACGCTGCCGGAGTGCTCGACGTACCTGCTCGCCTCCCGCATCCTGGAGCGGATCGCCGACCACGCCGTCCGGATCTCGGAGACGGTCGCGATGCTCGGGCCGGAGTCGACGCCCGACAAGATCGTCCAGGAGCTCGACCGGATGGCGAACCGGGCCGCGACGTGCCTCGCCGACGCGCTCGACAGCCTCGACCGGAAGGACATCGCGAAGGCGAACGAGGTGATCGACGCGACCGACCAGCTGACCCGCGAGCGCGAGCACGTCCTCCGGGAGATCGCCTCCAAGAAGGGTCGGCTCGCCGTGGCGGTCGCCTACGTCCTCGAGAGCCTCGAGCGGTCGGCGCTGTACGCGACCGACCTCGCCGAGATCGCGATCAACCGCGCGGTCGAAGCGCCGGCGCGCCCCGACGGGGGCGGCGGGGCCGTCGACGAGCCCGAAGCGCTCGCCGCCGCGCGCTAGTCCGACGGGCGCCCCGGCCCCGTCGCGGGGGTCCCGGTCACGCCGTCCAGGATCTTCCCTACGTCGTCGGCGGTGGGGACCCTCGGGTTCGCGAGCACCGCCGGCGAACGGAGCGTCTCCGCGACGATCCGCGGGCGCTCCCGCCGGAGGAGCTCCGCGTCGACCCCGGCGGACGCCAGGTTCGCCGCCACCCCCAGAGCCGCGCCGAGCCGACGGAGGCGGTCAGCGACCGAGGCGACGCTCGTCTCCTCCGGGCCCCGGAGCGTGAGCGCGAGCGCTTCCAGCCTCTCGCGCGCGCCGGGCCGGTCGAACTCGAGGACCGCCGGGAGCACGATCCCGAGCAGCTGGGCGTAGGAGAGTCGCGTAGGACGGACCAGCGCGCGGGCGAGCGCGTGGGCGAGGCCCCGCTGGGCGTTCGAGTGGGCGAGCCCGGCCGAGGTGGCGGCGTAGTGGAGCGCGGCTCGGGCATCCGGATCGTCGCTCCACCGAACGGCGTGGGTCAGGCGCCCCGCGACCGTGCGGACGGCATCCGCCGCGAGCGCGTCCGAGAACGGGTTCGCCCACGCCGAGACGTACGCCTCCGTCGCGAGCGCGGCGCTCTCGAACGCTCCGGCGACGAGCGCCGCCGCGGGCAGCTCCCGCGCGAACCAAGGGTCGACGATCGCCCACTCCGGCACCAGCGAACGGTCGGCGAGCTCGACCGGGGTCCCGTCCTCCGCCACCAGGTCCGCCGACCAGCTCGCCTCCGCCCCGCTGCCGCTGGTGGTCGGGACGGCGACGAGCCGGGAGCGCGCGGGCGCCGGGACGGCGGCGTCGACCGGGGCACGCTCGAGCGCCAGCTCCGGCCGCTCGCGCAGGAGCCGGGCCGCCTTGGCGGCGTCGATCGCGGTGCCGCCGCCGACGACCACCACCCAGTCCGCGTCGTGAGCGCGCAGCTGCCCGGCGAGCGTGGCGACCGCGGAGAGGCGGTTCGCCTCGGCCGGCAGCGGGAGCGTGACGACGGCGGCGCCGCCGCGCCCGAGCTCTTCGGCTACTCGGTGCGGTCCTTCCTGTTTCGCGACCCCGGGGTCGACCAGGAGCACCGGTCGCTCGGCGCCGAGCCCGCTGAGCTGCTGGAGGGCACCGGGTCCCCACGCGATCGCGGGGGCCGTGACGAAGCCGACCATCCGGCGGCGCCTACGTCGCCGCCGGGCCTTCGCGGCAGCGGCGGCACGTCCCCGCCAGGGAATAGGCGATCCGCTCGATGCGCCAGCCGTCCGGGGTCAGCGCGCTCAGTTCGGTGAGGAGGTGCCGGTCGAGGTCGGAGAGTTCGAGCGGCTGGATCCGCCCGCACACGCGACACACCACGTGCGCGTGCGGGTCCTCGCCCGGGACCGGCACGATCCGCCGCGGCGGGGGGACTACCCGCGGAGCCGTGCGGGGCGGGGCGGCGCGCGTCGGGCTTCGCACCCCGCGCCTCGCCTTCGTGGGCACACGGGGCGCGACCCCTTCGGTCTATTTACGCTCGGAAGGCGCCCGCGACCGAGGGCCGGTCCGGATCCCGTACAATCCAAGCCCCTGGCGTCGGACGGCCTCCGTACCCCGCCGCCGGGCCCACCCCCGGAGCGCCCGGCAAAGATCTCCGGTCGGTCCGTGGTCGACGATCGCCACGGCCCCCGGAGGTAGGCGGGGGTCGAGGAGCGCGAACTCCGCCTCGAGGTCGGCTTCGTTGTGAGGTACGTCGTACACGACGAGGTCGATCCGGTCGAGCTCACCGGCGAGACGCGGGATCACGTCGGCCTTGTCCCCGATCCGAAGGTCCCACCGGTGCCACAACGGTCCCGGGACGGCCCAGCCCGTGTCCCGGTTCGGCGGCAGCGTCCACGACTCGGAGGAGCGCCCGGCGCCGCGCGGGGGTCGCGACGGCCGGTCCACCGAGTGGAGGGTACCGACGCCGTTCTGTTCGAGCGCGTGGAGCAGGTAGGCGGAGGAGACACCGGACGAGACCCCGACCTCGACGACCTCCCGAGGCCGGAGCAGGCGGACGAGGGCGTGCAGCTCCAGCGGCGCGTCGATCTCGATGTACGACCGCCGTCCCTCCCGCCGGTGGGCGCGGTCGAGCTGGGCGAAGAGCCGACGCTCCCGGGCCGCCTCGGTGAGGCGCGCCTCCGCGGCCGGCCGGGCGCAGCCGGCGAGCGCGCGGACCCATTCGATATCCGGGTCGCTCTCGGGGTGCATCTCCCCTCCCTACCGGTCGTCGACGCTCGTCGGATCGTCCATCCAGGCCGCGGGCCGTTCGATACGGGGCCGGACGGCCTGAATGCGGTCGAACGCCTGCTCCAACGTCAGGTGGTCGTTCCGGTGCAGGATCCACGCGGCTCCCAGCGGCCCCCGCCGGATCCCGTGGCCGCAGAAGACGACGACCGCTTCGCCGCGGCCTTTCGCGGCGGCCGCCTCCTTTGCTAGCCGGTCCAGGTTCGGGCGGATCGCTCCCCCGGTCCGTTCGTCGTAGATGGGGATGTGGGTGCCGTTCGGGAGTTCGGCCGGCTTCTCGTCCAGCACACAGAACCGGGCGCCCGAGAACCCCTCGGCTTCGCCCCACCCTCCCACGAAGAGCCCCGGGGCGACTTCCGTGGGTCCCTTCGCCCGTCGCCGTTCGCTCGATCCGCCCGCGTTCTTTTGCGCGGCCATGCCCTCCTCACGCCCGGACCCCCCATCACGTTCGAGCCGCCCGGGGGCGGCGACGCCTATCTCTCCCTCGGCCCCTTCGTTCGACCATGGCCGTCGTCGATGCGCGGATCCGGGTCCATCACCCGTGTCCGTACTGCGGGATCTCCGACCGCTATCCGCGGAGCGTCCTCCTTCTCTGGTGCGACAACCGCCGCGACACCTTCCTCGTCACGGCGCCCGAAGAGGCCGAGCTTCTCCCGCTCGTCCGCACGCTCCGGACGGAGTTCCGAGCTCACGAGCTGCTCCGGGACGGTACGTCGTCCCTGCTCGAGCTCCCCGACTTCGAGTGGAAGGATCCGCCGTCGGTCACCGGCCTCGCCCGCCGCGGACGCGTCTGGGTGCTCCCGCCCGTCGTCTACGCGGACGGCACCGAAACGTATCGAATGGTGGCGGCGACCCGGTCTCGTCTGAACGCCCTGATCCGGCGACTGCGCCGGCTGGGCACGGTCGAGATCCTCTCGATCACCGACCGCTCCGGGCTCGACTCCGTCCGCGAGTATCCGGCCGCGACGGTCCACTTCTTCGAAGGGCTCAGCCCCCCGCAGATCCGTGCCCTGCTCGCGGCGCAGGACGGTGGGCTCCTCGACGTCCCGGCCCGCGCGAGTTGGGAGGCGGTCTCCCGGGCGCTCGGCGTCTCCCGGTCGACGTTCGGCGAGCATTTGCGCAAGGCCCAGGGACGCTTGCTGAGGAACAGCTACACCCTGTTGAAGGCCCGGGCCGCGGCGACCGTCTCCCCTCCCCGGGTGCTCCCCCGGTTGGGCGGGGCGGGAGGAGAGCGGCCCGCCCCGGGAATCAGCGGGGGGCGCGGCGGCCGGCGGCGGGTTCCGCGAGGCGGTTGAGCTCGTCGAACGTCAGCGCCCCCCGGACGAGCGAACGGAACGACCGGCGTCGCAGGACCTCTTCGCCAGCGCGTCGAAGGAAGCCGAGGGCGGCGTACGAGGCGGCCGGCCCGAAGCTGACCCGCCGGACCCCCAGTCGTTCCAGTGTGCCCAGCCGGGGAAGTCCCGGGCGTATCATGACGTTCAGCGGGCCCGGCGCTTCTCGGAGGAAGCGGGCGACCTCCTCCCGGCGGCAGAGGCGCATCGGATAGGCACAGTCCGCGCCGGCGGCCCGGAACGCGCGGACGCGGCGCACCGCTTCCCGGAACCGATCCCCCGGAGTGCCAGCCCCGACGTAGAGCGCGTCGGTCCGGGCGTTGAGAACGAGCCTAAGCCCCAGCTCGTCGTCCAGCGCCCGGATCGCGCGCAGTTTGGCGAGTTGGAGCGGGAGCGGCACGAGCCGCTCCGAGCGCGGGTCGACGTCCTCGAGATTCACCCCGACGGCCCCCGCGCGGACCACCGCCCTCACGGTCGCGGCGGCCGCCGCCGGGGTGCGGCCGTACCCGGCGACGACATCGGCGCTGAGCGGCACGGCGAGCCGCTCCGCGATCCGACGGACGACCGCGACCAGTTCCCGGCGGGGGAGCGCCTCCCCGTCCGGATAGCCGAGCGAGACCATCGCGCCCGCGCTGGAGGTCGCCACCGCGGGGAACCCCACGTCCTCGAGGACCCTCGCGCTCGGGACGTCCCATGCGTTGGGGAGGACGAACAGTCCGGGACCCCGGTGCAGGGACCGGAATCGTTCGGCCCTCTCCGCCTGGGACGTCATCGTCGCACCGCAGGACGCCCCCGCACCCGGCCTCGGAACTCCCGAGTGGAACCGGCCGGGGGACGCCCATCCGGGAATCGATGTACCTCCCGATATCGCTGACGCCGTACGGCGACGATGAGCGCGAACAAAGCGGTGGTCGAGCGGTACCTCGCCGCGCCCCGACGCTCGACGGTGGCGGAGCTGCTCGCCGACGATGTCGAGTGGATCGAGTGGGGCGACGGTGTCCCGGCGACCGGGGTCCGGACCCGCGGACGGGCGGCGTTCGTCCAGAACCTCGGGGACGACGAGGTGCGCACCGAGGTGGCGCGCCTCACCGAGGAGGGGAACGTCGCGGTCGCGGAGGGGACGGCGACGGTCTCCAAGCCGGACGGTCGGGTATTCCAGGTCCGGTTCTGCAACGTCTTCGAACTGCGGGGCGGGCGGATCCAACGACTGTCGTCGTTCGGCGCGTTGTTACAGGGGAGCGGCTAGCGGCCCCTGCAGCGGACCCCCGGGAACCACCCCGGAGGAGTGGGACGGGTGCGGGGAGAGGGATTTGAACCCACGAACCCCTACGGGACCAGACCCTGAATCTGGCGCCTTTGGCCAAGCTTGGCAATCCCCGCGCGGGCGCCGCGAGCGACGCCCGCCTTATGAAGTTGGAGGCCGGCGGGTCAGGCGGTCGACGCCGCCGACGCTCCGGCGGGGCGACGGGCCTTCTCCCCGTCGAGCACGTCGAGCGCTTCGCGGACCGTCACCTTCTCGTGCACGATCGCCCGCAGCGCCTTGAGCATCGCGACGGGGTGGTCGGACTGCCAAATGTTCCGCCCCATGTCGATCCCCCGGGCTCCCTGCTCGATCGCCCCGTGGGCCAGCTCGAGGGCCGCGCGGTCGCTGTCGAGCTTGGGTCCGCCGGCGACGACGATCGGCACCGGACACCCTTCGACGACCTTCGCGAAGCCGTCGCAGTAGTACGTCTTGACGACGTGGGCGCCGAGCTCGGCGGAGACCCGGCAGGCGAGCGCCAGGTAGCGGGCGTCCCGCTTCTCCAGCTCCTTGCCGACGGCCGTGATGGCGAGGACCGGGATCCCGGCTCGCTCCCCGTCGTCGATCAACTTTCCCAGGTTGACGAGGCTTTGGTGCTCGTGCGGGGCCCCGACGAAGACCGACATCGCCACCGCGCAGACGTTCAGCCGCCCGGCGTCTTCGATCGCCGTCGTGACGGCCTCGTTCGAGAGGTCCTCCTGGAGGACGGTGGCGCCGCCCGAGACCCGGAGCACGATCGGCGTGGTCGACTCCGCGGGGACGCTCGAGCGCAGGATCCCGCGCGTCAGCGCGAGGGCGTCGGCGTGCGCGAGCAGCGGAGCGATCGTGCTCCGCGCGTCTTCGAGCCGGCGGGTCGGCCCCATGAAGTAGCCGTGGTCGACGGCGAGCATCACCGAGTTGCCGCTGGGAGGCCGGAACATCCGGG
>JASHXN010000155.1 GCA_030043505.1 Thermoplasmata archaeon | reverse complement strand
TGAAGATGTCCCCGACGCGGCTGAAGGCGCTCGTCAAGCGCTCCGAGAAGCTGGAGTACCGTGGGCACCGGATCGAGCGGTTCCGCGGCGAGGCGTAGCCGTCGCTCCCGGCCCCGCGTCCGGGTCCTGCGCGTCGGGCATCGGCCCGGCCGCGATCCCCGGCTCACCACCCACCTCGCCCTCGTCGCCCGCGCGTTCGGGGCCGAGGCAATGTACCTCCATCCTCCGGACCCGTCGGTGGCGGAGGGGCTCGCTCGGGTCGCCGATCGGTGGGGGGGCACGTTCGAGGTCCTTCCGGCCGCGTCGTGGAAGACGGTCCTCCGGGAGTCGCCCGGGGCGGTCGTCCATCTCACGATGTACGGGCAACCCGTCGAGCGGCTCTTGCCACGGCTCGCCCGCGAGCGCGAGATACTGGTCGTGGTCGGAGGGGCGAAGGTTCCTCCCGCCCTCTACGGCGCGGCGACGTACAACGTGTCGGTCGGGAGCCAGCCGCACAGCGAGGTTGCGGCGTTGGCGGTCACGCTGAGCCTGCTCCTCGGGGTCCCGGGTAGTGCGCCGTTCTCCGGTGCCCGCCAACGGATCGTGCCGACCGCCCGCGGCAAGCGGGTCGTCCCGACGGGGGCGCGCCCCTGACGGACGAACCGGGCGCGATCCCGCGCCGCGAACTCCCCACGTCGGCCCGCGCCCCGGGCAAGTGCATCCTGTTCGGCGAGCACGCGGTGGTCCGCGGCGCCCCCGAGCTCGTCTTCGCGCTCGACCTCGACACCCAGGTCGTTCTCACCGCCCCACCCGGATCGGCCCCCGAACCAGAGCCCGGAGAGTCAAACCCGTACCTTCGCGCGGCGCTGGCCGGAGCGCCCCCGGGTCGGCCGTCCGTCCGCCTCCGTACGGTCAGCCGTGTGCCGCGCTCGGCCGGACTCGGCTCTTCCGCGGCGTTAGTTTCGGCCGTGGCCGCGGGGCTCGGCGCGCTCGACGGAGGTCTCTCCCGCGCGGCGCTCGCGCAGCGGGCGTTCGACGCGGAGCGCGGGGCCCAGGGAGTCGGAAGTCCCGGCGACACCTCCGCCAGCGTCGCCGGCGGCTACGTCACGCTGAACGCGGACGCCGACGCGGGGCCGACGCTCTGGCAGGTCCGGGCCGGCGCCGAGACGTGGCAGGCACGACGCGCGACCGACCCCGGCTGGGTCTGGGTGGTGGCGTTCAGCGGGATCCCGCGATCGACGGCCGACGCAGTGAAGGCGGTCTCCGCCCGTCTCGACCGGCCGGACGGCGTCGCGCTGCTGCGGTCGTTCGCGGAGGTCGCCCGCGCCGGGATCGCGGCGGTCGCCGACGGCGACCGGAAGGAGACCGGACGGCTGATGCTCCGGAACCAGGAGTTGCTGCGCGAAGTGGACGTCTCGCACCCGCGTCTCGAAGAACTCCTCACCGCCGCGGCACCCGCCGCCGAGGGTGCGAAGCTTACCGGCGCCGGGCGGGGCGGCTCGATCGTGGCACTCCCGCACGCCGGCCGCGAGGCCGAGCTTGTGCGGCGTCTGGCGCGGGCGGGCGCGCTCCCGTTCGCGGTGCGTCCGGGCGCCGGGGCGAGCTTGATCGAGCGCCCCGACGGTCCGGTGGCCTAGCGACGGGCGACGAACCGGAGCACCGCTCCCGCCTCGACCGGGTGGTCGGCCGCGAGCGCACGGTGGGTTCGGCCGTCGATCGCTCGGACGAACTTCTCCCCGAGGTCCGTGTGCACGCGGTAGGCGACCGCGCGCACCGGGGTCCCGGCGGGGACGAGGAACGCGTCCGGCAGCACACGGCCCCGCGAGTCGGTCCAATGCTGCTCGTCCTCGACCGGGAAGACGACGATCCGCTGGAGGCGACCGAAGACCATCGTCTCCAGCGCGGCCTGGACCCCGGTCGAACCCCACGTCTTCAGCAGGCGGCCGATGCCGTCCAGCGCGGCGGTCTGCGGCGGCGAGA
Source organism: Thermoplasmata archaeon (assembly GCA_030043505.1). Next base: position 1,803 of record JASHXN010000155.1, on the reverse strand, counting down.
GCGCGGCGCCGTCCTTCGGACGGAACGTCGGGTCCCCGGGCTTGTACTCGACCAGGCCGGCCCGGGCCGCCTTGCGGAGCGTCAGTTCGGCGTCCGCGGCGGTCGGCACGACCGGGATCGACCCGACCCGGGCGCCGAGGGCCGCCACGTCCTCGGGCGTGACGCGGTCGCACTTGTTCGCGGCGACCAGCCGCGGCTTGGCGGCGCGCAGCAGCTCGCGGGCGAGACGGCTACGGTCGTCGGCGTTCCACAACGTCGGCCGGGCGAGGTCGACCCCACTGGCTCGGAGCGCCACGCCGATGGCGGGGAGGGGAATGGAGAGACCGGTGAGCCGGCCGGCGAGCAGCTCCTCGACCTTCCGCCCGTCCAGCTCCGATCCGCGGGCGTCCCGTTCGAACCCCCGGCCCACGATCTCGGCGATCCAAGCGATGAGCTCCTCCTCGAGCCAGGCGACCTCCGGGGCCGGATCGTGGCTGCCGGGCGGCGCAGCCCGCCCTTCCTCGTCGGTGGCTCCGCTCGCGTCGACGACCTGCAGGAAGCCGTCGGCCGGCCGCAGATCGTCCAGGAACTTGTGGCCGAGGCCCTTCCCGAGGTGCGCCCCGGGGACGAGCCCCGGCACGTCGACGAGGGCGACGGGCACCCAGCGGGTGCCGTCTACGCACTTCGCGTTCCCCGGGGTGCAGGGACTGCCCTTCTCGAGGTGAGGACACGGCACCCGTACGGCCCCGACCCCGCGGTTCGGCTCGACGGTCGTGAACGGGTACGGCGCCATCGGCACGTCGAGGAGGGTGAGCGCGTTGAACAGCGTCGACTTGCCGACGTTCGGCTTCCCGACGACCCCGATCTCCATCGAGCCTCCCGGGCTAGACGTCGTACTTCGGAGCGAGCTCAGCGACGCCGAGCGCGGCGTTCACGCAGAGCGCGAGCGCGAACAGCAGGTCGGACAGGCGGTTCGCCCACGCCAGGAGGACCGGGTCGACCGGTTCAACCTGGTTCAGGGCGACCAGCTCCCGTTCGGCGCGGCGGGCGACGGTCCGCGCGACGTGCAACGCGGCGGCCGGCGCCGAGCCCCCGGGAAGAACGAAGCTCGTCAGCGGGGGGTGCCGTGCGTCGAACGTGTCGATGTCGTGCTCCAGCCGCTCGACGTGCCGGGGTTGGATCGTCAGCTCCCGCGGCGGCGCGGACGGCGCGCGCGCGAGCTGCGACATGGCGACGAACAGCTCGTGGCCGAGTCGCTCGAGCACCGCCCGCTCGTCCGCGAGGGACGGGGGCAGGACCGCGAGGGCGGCGCCGAGGCTAGCGCCGACCTCGTCGTAGGCCCCGTACGCCCGCAGGCGCAGCGAATCCTTCGCTACGCGCGCGCCACCACTGAGACCGGTCGTTCCCCGGTCGCCCGTACGGGTGTAGAGCCGCGGAATGCTCTCGCCTCCGGTCGTCCGGGGAGCTCGTCCAACGGAGAGCTCAGCCCGTGGACGGGGCAGAATGAGATGTGCAGCACCTCATTATGCTTGGCGTCCTGACGGCACAGTCGGCAGATGAATCCGCTCCGCTCGCTCCAGGCGATCCCCATCGCGTCCATTGCAACCTTCCCCTGCGTGGGAGCTAGCGCCTGAGGAGCCCCCGACCCTCCCGATCCGCTCGACGCCGCCGGTCGCCCCGCTCCCGCAGTTCGCGGGCGTGGCGCCGCAGCTCCGAGAATCCGTCGCGGTGGGCCGCGACGAGGTCCCGAAGACCCGCTTCCAGGGCCGACTCCAGCGCGCCTTCGACGCTGCTGAAGTAGCCGTCCTCGACGAGCTCCTCGAG
>JASHXN010000154.1 GCA_030043505.1 Thermoplasmata archaeon | reverse complement strand
CCTTCCGTCCAGGTAGACCCGAACGGGCGCGTGCTGGCGCTCTCGGCAGCCTGGTTCTCGGACGGGGCCCGGCGCCGGGCCCAGGCCCGGTCCGACCGGCGGTGCGTCGAGTGCGAGCGCGAGCTCGCCTCGCGACGGACTCCGTACTGCTCGCGGAAGTGCCGGTGGAAGTTCCACGGCCACTACTTCTGGGACTCGGCCCGCTCGTACGTCATGCTGCGCGACCGGTACACGTGCCAGCTCTGCGGGCGACGCCACCGAGCCCGGGAGCTCGAGGTCGACCATCGGGTCGAGATCGCGAACGGGGGCGCGGCGCTGGCGTACGACAATCTCCAGACGGTCTGCCGGCCGTGTCACCGCGAGAAGACCCGACGGTTCGTCCGGAGCCGCGCGTCGGGCGGTGCGGAGATCTCCTGAGCGGTATCCCGGGTACAAGGAGTATATAGCCGGGCCCGGCTGCCCCCAACCCCCCTTATGGCGCGATCCCCGACGCTCCTCCGACTCGGCGTAGCCACCTTCGTGGTCGTCCTCGCGGTCGTATCGGCCGCGGGTACGTCGGTCGGGGCCCGCCTCGCCTCGGACCCGGGTGCGCTCCCGGCCGGCCGGAGCGTCTCCACCCCTTCGTCCTCCTCCGCCTCGGGTTCGTCCGGCACGGTGCGCCCGGCGGGGACCGCAGCCTCCACGCCGCTCCCGACCCGCAGCGTCGTGTCGCCGTTCGGACATCCCCTTGTGGCTCCGCGGGCGGGCCACGGTACATCGCCCGCGGCCGCCCCGACGGTCTCCAGTCCGTTCCATGCGACGCCCGCCCCGATGGGAGTCAGCGACTTCGGGGTCGGATCCGGAGGGGCGTACGCCTACGAGACGACCGGATTCGAAGGGACCTTCCGCCTGACGTCGTTCGCGGCGTTCTCCCCGCAGAATGCGACCCTCCCGGGATCGGCGGCACCGAACTGGGTCTCGCTGCAGTTGAACGCGGTCGCCGTCAACGTCAGCAGTTCTCCGGGGAAGCCCGCCGGCACGTTCTGGGTCCAGAACGGGATCCGGTTCAACACGACGACCCTGCTCTTCGAGGACAACGTCTGGAACTTCTCGTCGATCGCGCTGAACCTGCCGGCCTCCTCGCTGTACGGCAAGATCGGCTCGATCCATGCGAGCGACGCCGGCGACTACTACGCCGGCGTGACGTCCGGTAAGACGCTGGCGTTGCCGCTCACGGTCGAGCTGTTCACCAACATCACGAGCACCACCGGCGGCCACACCGTGGTGAGCCTGTCGTACTACCTCCACGCCGGGTCCACCGAGTCCCACGCCACGTACGACGTGGTGACGTTCAACGGATCCGCGCCCGCCGCGCCGTCCGAGTTCCTGGTCGACGGATTCACGGAGGATCCGGTCGGTTCGCTCTACGACGCCGAACTGGTCCTCGGGGGGAACGGTGACGGCACCAACTCCAACGTCCTCGACCTGGCCGGCTCGGCGACGCTCGACCGGTGGAACGGCACCGCCGGCGCCTACGACCCGATCCGTTCGGCGTACGACTTCGGGGCCGATTCCGCGGAAACGGTCCTGGGCGTGGCGGTCAGCTACACGGGAACGACCGTCCACCTCTCCCAGGGCCCCTCGTTCCTCGAAGGGCTGTGGGGGACGAAGTCGAACGCGATCGCTCCGACGGTCGCCCCCGGGTGGATCCATGTCGAGCTGACGGTGACCCCGGAGTACGCCTTCGCCTTCGCGACCAACGCGACGCTCGCCAAGGGTTCCCTCCAGGACGCCGACTACTCGTACGCGCCGACGTCCGGGACGGGCGCCCTGACGACCGACCTGCCGATGCCCGCGGCGGGCGATCCGTACGTCTTCTCCGCTTGGGCCGACGGCTACGCGACGGCGAGCGTGTCCGTCGCGAACAATTCGACCGCCACGTCGCCGGCGTCCCTCACGCTGACCAAGTCGGCGAGCACGATCGACGCCCCGGTCTACCTGCTGGGCACCTCCGAGGCGCAAGCGTTCGGGGCCGCCCGCGCGACCGACACCGGCTACGATGCCGCGTCCGGCACCCTCTGGCTGAACGCGAGCATCGCCACGCTCGCCGCGCCGTTCCTACGGCTCAACTACGTCGACCAGCCGACGTTCGTCCTCTTCGCGACGCGGGACGTCAACCTCACCGTGAAGCTCAACGGCTACGTCCAGGCGCCGACGTCGTTCACGTACTCGACCTCCTCCGGCACCGGCGCCTCCCTGGTCGGCTGGACGCAGGGCTACTTCTTCTACGGCGGGGACGGACGGTTCTCCGTCCAGAACGTCTCGATCGAGGGGGTCCCGCCGAGCACCAGCCTCTCGCACCCTCCGTCGACCGTCCAGTTCTACCACGACGCGGGCGTGACGGTCGCGAACATCAGCGCGAGCAACGCCGGTCTCGGCGTTTCCTTGATCGACACGACGACCGTCCGCGCCGCCGACCTTTCGGCGTCGACGGGCGGGATCGCCCTCGCCGCCACCGGCGGGAGCGGGATCAAGCTCTCCGCCTCCTACGCCTGGGGCCGTAACACCGACGCCTTCACCTCGAAGGTCGTCAGCCTGAACGGGACGTCGACCGTGGTCCTCCACGACCTGAACGTCTCGGACTATGCCGTCGCGATCGCGAGCGTGGGAGGGTCGGGCCTCACCGTCGCGGGCCTGAACTCCACCTCGAACGCGGTCGGATTCGCCGTGAACACGACCGACAGCGGGTCGGTCTCGAACCTCACCATCGGCGGCGCGACCGTCGCCAACGGGGGCGCGTGGACGTTCAGCCACGACCTCACGTTCGAGCACGTGACGGTCAACAACGGCTTCGGCCTCGACCTCACGAACGACACGACCGTGTCGGTCGACCACGGCACCGCCCTCGGGCTCGGCTCGGCGGTCGTCGCGCAGTTCAACGACTCGAGCGGCGGGACGTTCTCGGACCTGACGGCCGAGGACGGCGCCGCGGCCGTCAACCTCCAGAGCTGCTCCGACATCACGCTCGCGGACCTGACCGCGACCGACGGCAGCGTCGGGGCGTTCGTCAACCACTCCGCCGACGTCAGCGGGAGCGGGTTCACGAGCACCGGGCTGTCGGTGGGCCTGTACGTCAACGCCACCCCCGGGGGGACCTACTCGGCGCTGGAGGTCTCGTCGACGTCGGTCGGCGCCTACGTCCAGAACTCCAGCGGGGTCACGATCTCCGGCGTGACCGCCACCAACGCGACGCTGGGCAACGCCCTCAAGTTCAGCAACCAGAGCACCGTGCAGACGTATCCGGTCGCCGGCGTCGCGGTGCTGAACGACAGCAAAGTGACGATCCGGGACGTCTCCGCGACCAACTATCCGTACGCCGTCTGGACGAACCGCTCGACCCACCTCGCGATCTCGAGCGTCACCTCGTGGGACGGCGATTTCGCCGACTTCTCGAACTGGACGAACGACTCCGCGATCACCCAGCTGTTCGGCTACGGGGACGGCGTCGGGGTCTTCCTCGACAACTGCACCGAGACGAACCTCTCCACCAGCACGCTGGAAGCGTCCGTCTCGGTCGGGATCCACCTGAGCAACGGCGCCCACGATACGGTCGACTACAACAACTTCGTCGCGAACAACGCCTCCGGCGTGACGGGGCCGTTCCGGCTCACGCACGACCAGGCGTTCGCGAACGGCTCGAGCCCCGCGCGGCTCGCGACGGACCTCTTCGCCGACAACTACTGGTCGGACCGGGGCGCGGGCGCCGCCTACACGATCAACCTGAACGCCTCCGTCAAGGACCGTTCGCCTCTCGCGTCGTTCTACGGGACGTACCTCCAGTACACCGAGCGGGGCCTCCCCACGGCGCACCGGTGGAACGTCCTGGTCTCCGCCGACAACTATTCGTCCAACGTCTCGTGGTTCTACATCCCCGGCTGGACCCTCGCCGCGGCGCCGATCATCTACGAGGTCGTCCCGATCTCCGGGTATCCGCCGAGTCCGCTCGCCGGCGAAGTGAACTGGACCGGGTCCGACACTTCGGTGACGATCACCTTCGGCGCGTACCACGCGCCCCCGCCGGCGTCCTCGCTTCCCTCGGGGTACGTGTACGCCGGGATCGGGGCGGCGGTCGTCGCGGTCGCGGTGGTGGCCGTCGTACTGATGCGGCGCAAGCCCCCCGTCGGTCGGTCGACCCCCTCGACCGGGAGCGGTTCGGCCGGTCGGTCGACCCCGTCGCGCACCGGCAGCGACTGGTCCCCGGACGAGGGGACCTAGGGCGTTGGCTTCTCGATCCGCCCGGTCCGTCCGAGACTGATCTGCGCCCGTCCCCGGCGGTCCGAGACCCACCCGTCGACCACCCGGACCCGCTCCCCGGCCGTCACGAGGTCGACCTCCGAGCCCCAGAGGACGAG
>JASHXN010000153.1 GCA_030043505.1 Thermoplasmata archaeon | reverse complement strand
CGGCCCGCTCCGGCCCGACCGCGCCGCCGCCCGCGGCGCCCGGGGCGTTCCCGCGGTGCTTCGTCTGCGGTGCCCCGCTCGAGCGCGGCAGCTGCCCCCGCTGCCGCATCGCGTGGGTCGAGTGAACGGCCGCCACTCGGCGCGAGCGCTTTTGAATCTCGCCGGCTCCGGGACGGAGATGAACGGCGGGGCGTCGGAGTTCGACGCGCTCGAGCAGGGGATCGTCGACCATCTCTTCGACTTCCAACCCGGCTACGCGGTCGCGCTGGGCCTGCACACGTACGACGGCCGGACCCCCGACCTGTCGACCAGCTCCACCGACCGCTGGACCTCGGGCGCCGACCGACTCCTGGCGCGGCTGGAGGCGACCGATCCGGCCGGCCTGGATCCGGGGCGCCAGATCGACCGGTTCCTGCTCCGGCTGCTCCTCGAGAGCCCGCTGTTCGACCTGCGGGACGTCCAGGTGCTCGAGCGGAACCCGATCGCGTACGTCGGGATGTTCTCGCTCACGTCGTACCTCGCGCGCGACTACGCTCCGGCACCGAACCGGGTCGAGGCGATGGCCGCGATCCTGTTCGCCGTCCCGAAGATCCTCGAGACCGGGCGGAGCCGACTGCGCGATCCGCTGCCCCGGCCGTTCCTCGACCTCGCGGTGATGATCGGCGAGCAGATGCCCGGGCACTTCGCCGAGGCGCAGCAGTTCGCCGAAGCGCACGGCCTCGCGAGCAGGACCTCCGGCCCGGTCGAGCACGCGAGCCGGGCCGTCGAGGAGTTCGTCGGGTGGTTGAAGGAGCGTCGGGCCCACGCCACGCCCGACTTCGCGCTCGGGCCGGAGCGGTACCGACGCCTGCTGTTCGTCCGCGAGGGGATCGAGGTCCCGTTCGAGGAGATCCGCGACGCGGGGGCCGCCGACCTCCGCCGGAACCAAGCCCGGCTCGCCGAGCTCTCGCGCGACGCCGGGCGGAGTTCCGACGAGCTGTTCCTCGCGCTCGCGAACGACCACCCCGCCGCCGGGGACGTCCTCACGACGGCCCGCGGGTACGTGGACGAGACCCGGGCGTTCGTGCAGGCGAAGGACCTGGTCTCGATCCCCGAGCCGGCGGTCTGCCGCGTGGAGGAGACGCCCCCGTACAGCCGGGCGTGGACGACGGCGAGCATGAGCCCGCCCGGCCCGTTCGACGCCAAGACGCCGGAAGGGATCTACTTCGTCACCCTGGTCGATCCGACCTGGACCCCGCAGCAGCAGGAAGAGTGGCTGCGGTCGCAGAACCGGCCGATGCTGCGGAACATCACGGTGCACGAAGTGTACCCGGGCCACTATCTGCAGTTCCTGCACTTCCGGGCGGCGCCCGCCTCGCTCGCCCGGAAGGTGTACCTGTCGTCGTCGTTCACGGAAGGGTGGGCGCACTACTGCGAGCAGCTCGCCATCGAGGCCGGCCTGGGCGCCGGGCAGCGGGACGCGGAGATCGCGCAGATCCACGACGCGCTCCTGCGCGACTGCCGCCTCCTCTCCTCGGTCGGCATGCACACCGAAGGGTGGTCGGTCGACCGGGCGACCGCGCTGTTCCGCACCGAGGCCCACTTCGAGCAGCTGCCGGCCGAGCGGGAAGCGGTCCGCGGAACGTTCGACCCGGAGTACTTCTGCTACACCCTGGGGAAGCTCGCGATCCTGAACGCCCGCAAGCAGTTCCTTGTCCCGAAGTTCCGCGGGAGCCTGCGGGCGTTCCACGACGCGCTGCTCGCGTCGGGTTCCCCACCGGTCGGTCTGATCGACCGCCTCCTGGCCGCCGCCCCGTCGCCGGCGTAAGGGCGCCGGCGCGATCGCCGCGCGCGCTTACGGTCCGGGTCCGGCCCGCTGGCAGCCGCGGCACGCGGTCGACTCGGCGTCGTTGGTGAGGTAGCAGCGCGAGCAGATCCAGCCTTTCGGGACCGGCCGGGAGGAAGGTCGCGGTTCCTCGGGGGGCGAGGACTGGAGGACCGGCGCCGAGACCCCGTACCGGGTCGCCGCCCCGCCCCACGTCAGGACCGGGGTCACCGGCTCGACCGTCGCCGTCACGACGGGCGGCGTCGGCGTGTCGCGCTCCCGGGCCGCTTCGAGCGCGCGGGCCAGCCAGAGCCGCTCCAATAGGCCGGGGACGTCGAAGAGTCCCTCGCGGCGCGGGGGATCGGGGAGGATCGTTTCGGGGTAGGCGCTCGCGAAGCCGGCCGACCGGGCGTCGGACGGGATCTCGCTCGGGGCGATCCAGAGCGGTGGCGGGGGATCGAAATCGACCCGGGGCGGAGCGACGGGGACCGCGTCGATCCCCCGTTCCTCGAGCGTGAGGCCGGGGTACCGGTCGGTGTCGGCCGGCCGCGGGCGGGCGCGCGGCGGCTCGAGAACGACGGCCATCGGACCCAGCTCGCGATCGCCTCGTCGGGGGTGGGATATAATGCATCGACTCGAGACGAGAGCCGCACCCCGACGACCGTCGAACGAACGGGCGAGTTCGGGGCGGGCGGAGGTTAAGCGGTGGACCGGCTCGCCCCCGGTCGATGACAGCTTCGTCCGGTGCCCCTGCAGCCCCCGTCGGTGCTTCGCGCCCCCGCTTGATGCGTCACGCGGGGGGTATCCTCGTCGCGCTGATCGTAGAAGCGATCCTGGGCGCGGGACTTACCGCGACCACCATCCCGTCCTCTCCCACCGTCACCCAGGTGTTCGCCTCGATCCCGCTGCTCACCGCGCACATCGTTCTCGCTTTCGCGCTGGTCGCGGGGACCCTCTACTTCCTGCTCGTCGCCGTCCGCAGCGACGTCGACGGCCTCGTGTGGCGCGGGGCCGTCGCCGCCCTGTTCGTGCTCGTCGCGCTCGCGAACGGCTTCGCCTTCACCTTCACCGGGAACAACGCCTACTCGATGGGGATGCTGGGGGCGTTCCTGCTCGCGCTGATCGGACAGGTGCTCGTCCTCCTGCGGATCCGTCAGATCCCTGCCGCCCCGGTTCCGGGCACGACCCAGGTGTGAAGCGACGTCCGACGGGACGGCGCCGCGCGCTCCCGGATCACGCTCGAAGGCCGACGGACGCCCGCCGCCCCCGGGCTCGAGCGTCGACCGATCCGGCGGTGACCCGGATCCTCTCGGAGCTCCCGCCCGCGCTCCGCACGGTCGCGCGCGAGCTGCGCCGCGCGATCGGGGCCGCCGCGCCCGAGCTCCGGGAGACCGTCAAGTGGGGGTCGCCGGTCTGGGTCGGCCGATCCCCCGTCGCCTGCCTGATGCTCTATCGGGACCACGTCAATCTCGGCTTCTTCCGCGGGGCCGAGATCCGTTCCCGGTTCCCGGAGCTTGAAGGGACCGGCAAGGGGCTCCGCCATCTCAAGGCCTACTCGCTCGCCGACGCCCGTCGCCCGGTGGTGGCCCGCCTGGTCCGGGCGGCCGCCCGACGGGACCGGTCGCGTCCGTAACGGCGGCTTCTTCCCGGTCCGGACGCACGCTCAAGACCCGGCGGACGCTCTTCTCTGAGCGTGTCGTCCCTACCGGGCCCCCCCGCGCCGCGGGGGCCGCGGCGCTTCGTCGTCCCGGCGCTGCTCGCCGTAGCGCTCGTCGTGGCGGGCGTCGGGGTCTACCTGGTGATCGCCCCGACGGCTCCGGTCCGCTTCGGCCCGACGGAGATCGACCTGCTGCCGTCGGCCGGTACCCGTTCGGGATGCATCGTCGACACGCCCGGCCAGCCGCGGCCGACCCTGGATCTGCGGGAGGGTACGCTGCAGGCGAACACCTACTCGGTCCCGACCGGGACCGTCGGCCACGTCGGGATGTGCTACGACGCCGCCAACGGGAGCCTGTTCAGCTACGCGAACTGGAGCACGGTCGGCGCCGCCGGGGGCTGGTTCTCGTACCCGCAGGTCGCCTACGGCGTCGACCTGTACGACGGGGTCCACACGACGTACACGCCGCAGAGCCCGGCCTGGCGGCTCCCGCAGACGGTCGCCGCGACGGTCAACGAGAGCCTCTGGGTGACGGCGAACTACAGCCTGCGCGCCCCGCCCGCGTCGGACGTCGACGGCTACGACCTGTCGTTCGACGATTTCCTCAGCTACGGGCTCCCGCCGACGCTCGAGGTCCCCCCGTTCGTCGAGGTCGAGATCTTCCTCGCCCACAACATCTCGTATCCGTTCACCTGGGTCCACTGGAGCATGCCGACGCTCGTCAACGCGAGCGTCGTCGTCCGACCCTGGGACGTCGCGTACTGGTGCCACGGGACCGACAACGGCACCAACGGCAACGTGAGCTTCGACTTCTCGTACGACGGCCAGGGGACCCACGGACTCGCCGCGGGGACGCTCGGCGTCAACCTGAGCGCGGTGTTCGCGGAGGTGGAGCGGCTGCTGCCGGGGGCGACCTGCTGGACCGGCTCGGACCGCACGTTCGCGCACGGGTTCTATCTCGGCGAGGAGGACCTCGGTTCCGAGGACGGCGCGATCGGGGGGACTTCGTTCACCTACAACTGGACCGTGACGACGTACTGCCTGCACACGCTGGTCCGCGCCGCGGCGCTCTCGCCCCCGGTGTGCGCTTCGGGACGGGCGCCCGGTCCGTACCGTAGTGCTCGCACTTCCGGGGACGGGGGCGGGTTCGCGGCCGCCGTTCCACAGAGCGTGGCGGTGGGAGCCCCCCGTCGACGACGGGTGCCCGACGCCGTGCGGAAGCGTACCTTCGGGAACGACCCGGCCGCCTACGACCGAGCCCGACTGCCCTACCCGGCAGGACTCTTTCGCCTCCTGGAGCGGCGATGCGGCCTAGGTCCGGCGAGCGAGATCTTCGAGGTCGGTCCGGGGACCGGCATCGCCTCGCGGGAGCTGCTGCGCCGGCGTCCGAAGCGGTACGTCGCCGTCGAGGCGGATCCGCGACTCTCCCGGTACCTCGCCCGCCACGTCCTCGCGGGACGGCCCCGCGCCTCCGTCCTCGTGGC
>JASHXN010000152.1 GCA_030043505.1 Thermoplasmata archaeon | reverse complement strand
GCAGCCCGAGCACCAAGAGCCGGTCCAATAGCGTCCGCAAGCGGTCGACCGGCATGCCGGCTCCGTAGGAGACCCGCGTGACCCGCGCGCCGCCGTGGTACCGCTTCACGACCTCGAGGACCGTGGCGTAAAGGTCGGTCGCCTCGCGCCGTCGGCCCGCGGCGCCGTTCCGAGAATCTGCGGGAGCCATCGTCCGGACCGAGGCTCCGTCCTAGAGCGGGAACGGGTCGAGCCGTTCGGCCTTCCGCGCCGCCGCGCGCATCCGGACATCGTCCCCGGTCGTCAATTCGTCCGTGTAGACCACCTCGTCGACCGTCACATCGTCGCCGAGCCGCACCCGGCGGGCGTGGACGCGTCGTGCCGCGCTCCGGTCGCCCAGCTCGACGGTGTCGCCGAAGACGTCCTCGACCTGGCCCCGGTCGTCGACCTCGACGGCGCCCCCGACGAGGGGTCCGTTCGCCACCGCGCGCCGGCCGAGCCGGATGCGGTCGGCCTTCAGGCCGTCCCGGGTCGTGACGTGGCCGCCGATCTCCGCCAGGCGCGAAAGGATCGCCCGGCCGGCGCGGAGGCTCCCCCCCACTTCGACCCCGACCCCTTCGAACGCCTCGCCGATGTCGAGCGAACCGCCTACCTCCGCGTCGCCGCGCAGGCGGAGCGAGCCGCGGACCTCGAACTTTCCGCCGACCTCCAGGTCCCCGCCGGTCGCGTTGCCGGCGACCGAGCCCAGGCCCCCGACCTCGATCGCCGTGAACGTGAGGTCGCCCAGCGCCGTGAACATCCCTCCGACCTCGATCTTGTCGCCCGTCGAGCCGGCGGCGAGCTGGGCCAAGCCGCCGACCTCGAGCGTCCCGAACAGCAGCGGGGCGCGCGAGCGGAACCTCCCGCCGACCTCGATCGACAACCGGATCGTCCCGCCGGCGACATCGGCCGACCCGCCGACCTCCAGCGTCTCCAGCTCGACCGACTCGGCTTCGACCGAGCCGCCGGCTTCCACGCTCCGGGACGTCAACTTCCCGGCGAGGATCAACCGACCTCCGACGGAGACCCGATCGGCGGTCAGCGTCGCGCCGGCCTCGAGGACGCCGCCGACCTCGAACCTCTCGGCCGCCGCCGGTCCCCCGACCTTGAGTCGGCGGTCGACGTCGACCTTCGTCGCGCGGAGGCTGCCCTGGACCTCGAGCGCGCTGTCGTGGGCGACGACGTCGTCGACGACGGTCAGGTCTCCGCGGACGGTCGCCTCGTCGTCGTCGAGACGGAACCGGTGGCACTCGACCGAACCGCTGAACTCCGCACGGCCCTCGCAGCGAAGCTCCCCGCTCACCACGAGCTTTCCGTCCACCTCGACCTGGACGTTCTTCTCCAGCACCAGGTCCCCGTCGACGGAGCCCAGGCGCACCCGGCTCCCCTTCGGGATGCGACGTTCGGCCATGGTGGACCCACGGAACGGCGGGGGTATAGGGGTGCGTCACCTGAAGTGAGTACCGAACGTAGCCGGCGCCGACCGGGCCCGCCGCGACACGCTTTCCTAGCCGGCCGAGTATCGGAAGCGCGACCGATGCCCGGGGCGAAGAGCGGGGACGCGGTCCCGGGTCCCCGGCGGTTCTGCCGATTCTCGGACGGTCGCCCGACGTCGGAGGGGTTCTCGCGGCTCCCCGCCGACGGGATGTGTCTCTCCGCGTTCGTCCTGCTCTCGCCGCGCGGGCGGCCGGACGAGGTGCTGGTCGGCCGGGTCGACCCGGCCGGGGCGTGGGAACGCATCGGGGCGCTCGATCCCGCCCGCGTCCGACTGTGGGCTCAGGCCGGACAGTGGATGCTCCCGTCCTGCCACCTCCTCTTCTTCGAGTCTCCGCACGACGCGGCACGACGGATCGTCCGCGAGCAGCTCGACCTCGCGGACGTCGACGTGGGGGAGCCGCAGGTCTACTCCGAGGCGTACGCGCCGGCGCGTCAGCCCGCGGAGCACCGGCACTGGGACCTCGATTTTCTTTTCCGGGGCGAGCTCCCCGGACCGGAAGCGCCGCGCCACCCGGCCTGGCGGGAGTTGCGCTACGTGCGACCGTCCGAGATGTCCCGGCGCGCGTTCACCCGCTCCCACGACGACATCCTCGAGCTCGCCGGTTTCCGGTTCGACGACTCCGCCGCGCGCCGGCCGGCCTGAGTAGGCCGGCCCGCGCGCGAACCGCTAAGCCCCGGCGGCGCTCCGCGCAGCGTGGACTCGCTGGACGCCGTGCGCGCGGAGGTCATCGCGTGCCGTCAGTGCCCTCGCCTGGTCGCCTACCGCGAACGCATCGGCCGGGAACGCAAGCGCGAGTTCGCGGGGGAGACGTACTGGGCTCGGGGGGTTCCCGGCTTCGGCGACCCGAACGCACGGCTCGTCGCCGTCGGCCTGGCACCCGCGGCCCACGGTTCGAACCGGACCGGGCGGGTCTTCACGGGCGACCGGTCGGCGGCGTTCCTCGTCCGGGCGTTCCACGCGGTCGGCTACGCGAACCGACCGACCTCGGTCGCCCGCGCCGACGGGCTGGCCTACCGCGACCTGTACCTTACCGCGGCCGTACGGTGCGCCCCGCCCGGGAACCACCCGCTCCCCGCGGAGACCGCCCGGTGCGCCCCGTACCTCGACCGGGAGCTGCGCCTACTGCCTCGGACCCGGGCGATCCTGGCGCTCGGCGGCTTCGCGTGGTCGGCGATCTTGACCGCGGCCGCGCGGGTCTACGAGGTACCGGCGCCCGACGTGCCGTTCGCCCACGGAGCGTGCGCCCCGTTGGGGTCCGGCAAACCGATCCTTTGGGCGTCGTACCACCCGAGCCCGCAGAACACGCAGACCGGCAAGCTGACCTCTACGATGCTCACCGACCTGCTCGAGCGGATCCGGGACGCTTACCGCCCTCGTAGCGGGGCCAACTGACGGGGACCGCATGGGGAAGTTCGAGCTCTTGGAACGCGACGGCCTCGCCCGCCTGGGCCGCCTCGAAACGCCGCACGGCATGCTCGAGACGCCGGCGTTGCTGCCGGTCGTCCACCCGGATCCGGCGCGGCAGAGCTGCCCGCCGTCCGAGATGGCGCGCCGCTGGGGCGTTCGGGGAATCATCACGTCGTCGTACATCACGTGGCGAACCCCGCCGCTCCGCGAGGTCGCCGAGCGGTCGGGCATTCACGGGCTCGTCGGGTTCGACGGCGTCGTGATGACCGACTCGGGCGCCTTCCAGCAGCACGCCTACGGGTCGGTCGAGGTCGGGCCGGAGGAGATCCTCGACTTCCAGAACCGGATCGGCTCGGATATCGCGACGGTGCTCGACGTCTTCACGGAGCCCGAGACGAGCGAGGCCGAGGCCGCGGAGGCGCTGAGGCTGACCGACGAGCGGGCCCGCGCCGCGCGCCAGGCCCGCCCCGGACTCCTCGCGGTCCCCGTCCAGGGAGGGGCGTACCCCGACCTCCGCGCCCGAGCGGCCGCCCAGGCGAGCCCGCTCGGCGACGTGCTCGCGGTCGGAGGGGTGGTCCCGCTGATGGAGCAGTACCGGTTCCCCGAACTCGCACGGGTCCTCGGCTCGGCGCGACCGGCGCTGGC
>JASHXN010000151.1 GCA_030043505.1 Thermoplasmata archaeon | reverse complement strand
CCGCCGAGTCGGACGCGTGGAGCCGGGACCTGAAGCGGCGGGGCTTCTCGTTCGTCGGCTCGACGATCGTCTACGCGCACATGCAGGCGGTCGGCATGGTCAACGACCACCTCGTCGGCTGCTTCCGCCACGCCGAGGTCGCGCGGTCCCGCGGGTAGGTCGAGCCCGCCGGGGCGCGGAAGCCACCCGCGCGCGCGGAGCGGGGGCCCGGAGCGCGGTCTCCCGGCGAATGAACTCGGCGGGGGCGGCGATCAGCCAGAAGACGTTCCCGTCCGGGTCGGCGAACTTCGCCCGACCGCCCCAGCTTCCCGTGCGCATCGGCTCGGGGAAGTTCACGCCGGCAGCGACCATCCGTCCGACCTGGGTCTCGAGGTCGTCGGTGACGAACGCGATGCCCGTGTTGCCGGGGTCGACCGGCTCGAATCCCTCGCAGAGGTGGATGAGATAGCGATCCCCGGGCGGCGCGACCGTGATCGCGTGGCCCCTCTCGGGGCCCACCGTGTGCACCGAAAATCCGAGCTTCTCTTCCCACCAGCGCGCGGTCTCCTTGGCGTCCTTCACCACGACGGCGACGTCCGCGATCGCGAGCATCGGTCCCTCGCTCTCGGGCACGAAGCGCCCCACCAAAAGCCCGGGGGGGAGGTCGTGAAACCGGGGGTCACGGGCTTCCGATCAGACGAAGACCCCCGGCCCCAGCGCCCGGCGCGGGAGCCCGGCGGCGGCGAGCCACGGCTCCTCGGACGGGACACGCCGTCCGCCGCGCGGCGCCGGGGCCGGCGCCGAGTCGACCGAGGCGCAGAACCTTTCGGGCGAGGCGGTCCGCTTCTCGAGCCGTAGCTCGACCCCGAGCCGGTCGGTGGTGATCTCGCCGTGGCCGAACGGGCTGGCCTCGGCGAGGTCGTCGAGCTCGGACGGGAGATACGCCCGGCGGCGCAGGCCGCGCAGCGCGTGGGTCGTCAACCACGCCCGCGTCGCGCCCAGGCCCATCGACCGGACCTCCGCCGCGATCGCCGCATCGGTGGCGTCCCGGCGCATGTCGTGGACGCGGGCCACCCCTCCGAGCCGCAGGACCCGGTGCATCTCGTTGATCGACGCCTGGGGCCGGCTGAAGTTCTTGAACGCCGCTTCGCAGAGGACCAGGTCGAACGACCCGTCCGCGAACGGCATCCGCGAGGCGTCCCCGAGGCAGGTCCGGACCGCGACCCCGGCGCTCCGGGCGTGGGTCGCGACCATCTCCACGAAGGTCCGGCTGATGTCGAGCGTCGTGACGTGGACCGGGCCGGCCCGGGCGATCGCGACCGCGCGGTAGCCGGGACCGGGTGCGACCTCGAGCACTTCCGCGCCGGCGGGGAGCGTGCGCACGAGCTCCGACGCCTCCGCGTGCCACGCCGCCAGCTGCGCGGGCGACCCGCGCGTGCGAGCGTACCACCGCGCGATGAACCCTTCCATCGCCACGCCGCGATACCCCTTCGCGCTCGCCGGCGCATCCGTCTCCATCCAGCCGCCGCTCCGCTCCGTCGTCCCGACCGTGTCGCTCGCCATCGGCCCGTCTCCGGTCGGCAGGACGGGGAGGCGAGGGATACCCCGAGCTCACCTCGCGTGTGCGCCCGGGGTGCTCACCGCACGACGCCGGCGCCGGGGGCCGGGGGGCGCGCCCTACGGCAGGAGCGACGCCGGGCGCAGCGCCCGTTCGAGGAGCTTCTTCTCGATCGTCGCGAGCCCTTCGGAGACGGCGGACTTGCTGCGGCCCATCTGCCGTGCGAGCCCGGAGACGGTGATGCCGCGCGGGACCGCGAAGTAGCCGGCGGCGATCGCGGTGTCGAGCAGCGACCGCTGCGGACCGGTCAGTAGCGGCAAGGTCGAGCGGAGTGGCGGAGTCCGGGTCCAGACGAGGCGGGCGGACGGGTCGAGGCCGCGGACGTAGCCGAGCACCGGATAGAAGGCGCTCTCCCGCGCGACGACCTCCCAGCGGACGACGCCGGCCTGGATACGGATCGGGAACGGCAACGGCATCTCCAACTGGCCGTACAGGCGGAAGACCCCGGGGTTGTCGAACGTCACGCGGTAGAGCGCTCCGTCCCCGACTTCCGCGAGGCAGTCGACCTCGTGAACGTCCGGGAACGCTCCGATCTCCTTCGTCCACACGCCCGGAGGTCGACCGCCGATCCAATGGTCGGTGACCGAGACGCCGGGCCGGACGTCCGTGCGGTTCAGCGCCACGACCGACACCTTGGGGTGACGGCGGGAGAACGGGCCCGTCCACGTCGTGTCCGGGATCCGAACGAGGATCGTCGCGAGCAGCAACCGCTCGGGGGAACCGGGGTCGGCCCGGGAGTCCGCGGCCGCGGCGAACCCCTCGGTCGAAGGCCCTTGCGCGGGCAGGGATCGCGGCATCGGTTCGCCTCTTCCGCCGTTCCGGCGGTGCGCGTACCGATGAGCGGCTCGGGCCTTCTCGGTTTCCCCGGCCCTCGGGGCGGTGCGCGGGGCAGTCCCCGCGCTAGTTCCCGACTGCGCGGCGCAGGGTCCGGGCGGCCGCCGGTAGGTCGACGAGCTTCACCGGCACCGTCGGATGGAGCCGGCCCCACGCGGGGCCGTGCTCGAGCACGATGCGGGCGTCCCGCCAGCCGGCCGGCGAGCTCCCTTCGACGCGCAGCACGCGGCCGAACGACGGCACCGTCGGGGCCCGGGCGCTGGTGAAGCCGATGAACAACGAGCACCCGATGCTCTCGAACGCCTCGAGGATCGGGTCGATCGTCGGACCCGGGAACGACTCAGCGATCCGGTCGGCGTTCGCGACGGCGAGGAGGTTCGGTTCCCCCGCGGGCCCCATCTCGCCGAGGATCCGCTGGATCGTGGGCGGGAGCCGAAGGAACGTCGTCAGGCGGTCGAGGAGCGCCGGCGGCTCGTCCGGGCGGATGAGCTCGAAGATCGCCGCGTTGGCGCGCGCATGGTCGGGGGCGAGGCCGTGGAACTGGTCGACGGCCCACGCGCGGTCCGGGGGAAGCCATCCGAGCCCGACCGGGTCGAGCTCGGGCGTCGGCCCGGGGTCGCTGCGGACGTCGAGCCAGTGGAACCGGGCGCTCCCCTCGTCGGCGAGCGCGTAGAGGACGAGGTTGACGAGCGGGCGCGACGTACCGTGGAGCAGGATCGACGGCGGTCCGCGCGCGGCGGGGCTCGTCGGCTCCGGGTCCGAGGGAGGTCGGCTCGGATCCTTCCGGGGCGTTCCGTGGGTCCCGAGCGAGGCGGGGGGCGTCCAGCCGGCGTCCCCGGACGGGGTGCCGGGGTCGCGCGGTCCGGCCGCCACCCACCGCGAGACGACGGTCTCACGACGGGGCCACTCGCCTGCCATGGGAATCCTTCCGACCGAGCCGAGGGCGGAACCAAGGTTCAATCCGGTCCGAACCTCTTCGGGCTCCCGAACGGGTTCGGCTCGGAGAGCGCCCCGTGCCGCCGCTCCGGAGGGATTATCCTCCCGGTGGCGAATGGGGGGCGGTCTCTCCGTTCGAGGGACGGAGGCAAAGCTCGGACGATGTCCTCGGCGGCTCGAGGGCCGCGCGCCGCGGTCGAGCGGGGGGCCGGGGGAGAGTCCGACCCCAGCTCCCGCCTCCGCGAGCTGCGCGACGAAGCGGACGACGCCCCCGACGATCGGTTGATCGTCGCCACCCTGCGCGTGACGATCCCGCGGTCGATCTGGACCGGGCCGTTCTCGCTGCGCCACCCGACGGTCCGGCTCGAGGCGCTGAACCGGACCGAGGTGACCCCGTCGGTCTCCGTCTCCGACTACTGGGTGAGCGGCGGACCGCCCGGGGTCTGGGCGGAGGAGATCCTGTCGTACCCGGACGTGCTGCGGGTCGAGAGCCTTGCCGAGGTCGGCGAAGGGTGCCTGTACCGGATCAAGTACCGCAACCCCCCGGTCGTGAACGTCTACCGTCGCCTGCGGCTCCCGCTGCAGTTCCCGCTCCGCATCCAGGCGGGGACGATGACGTGGGAGGTCGTCGCCCGGATCGCGGCGTTCCGGGCGATCCTGGGCCACGCCAAGCGGGTCGCGGCGGACGTCCAGATCCTCTCGATGCGCCGGCGGACGCTGCGGAGCCACCTGCCCGTGCTCACCGAGACGCAGCACGCGCTGCTGGCGGAGGCGATGGCGGCCGGCTACTTCGCCGTCCCCCGGGGGATCACGCTCACCGAGCTCGCGCGCAAGCTCGACCGCAGCAAGTCGTCCGTCTCGGAAGGGATCGCGCTGATCGAGAAGAAACTGGTCGAGAGCGCCCTCAACGCCGGCTCGATCGCCCCGTAGCGGGGCGGCCGCTATTCGTCGTCGTCCTCGGGGTGCCGGTACCGACCGCGCAGCCCGAGCAGGAGCATCGGCAGCCCGAAGACCGTCAGGACGATCGCCGCGACATCGCCCTTCGTGATCCCTGCGGAGACGTCGACGGAGAAGGCGAGCGCCTCCCACGTTGCGGAGCTGCCCTTCCCTATACACGCGTACAGCTGGTAGGTTTTGCCCGGCTTCAGCGAGGCGGTGAACGTCCCGCCCTTTCCGCCGCCGGTCATCACGACGCCGGTCGGGGAACTGCAGCTGGGGGTCGCTCCGCCGCTGACCAGGTAGGTATGGGTCGTTGTCATGCCGCCGTTCCACTTGATTTTGGCCGACTCCGCGGTGAGGGCGGTCGAGTGGAGCGTCCAGCTGGTGTCGGCCGCGACCGTCGCGCTGCTCGTCTGGCTCGACTCGAGCAGCGCCGGGATCCCGAACAGCGCGGCGATGCCGAGCAGGATCGCGCCGAGGATCACCAGCACCCAGATCTTCCGGCGCACGGGGCGCCCCCGGTACCGGGACGACGACGTTGGCGGACGGCGGTACGACGACGATCGCGACCGGGGCCCCGGCGCGAACTCGTCGTCGTCGCGCGTCGGGTAGCCCCCCGAGGAGCGCGCGGTCTGCGTAGGGTACGTCGGGCGAGCGCGAGGAGCCGCCGGGGGAACTGGTCCCGGCCGGGCCGCGAGGTACAGCGGACGGCCGCAGACCGCGCACAGCTCCCGCGTCGACCGGTTCGCGCGGCCGCAGAACGGGCACAG
>JASHXN010000150.1 GCA_030043505.1 Thermoplasmata archaeon | reverse complement strand
GGAGTTCCTCCCGTACAAGTGACCGTCCGGGCCGGTGTGCCGGACCGTCGCAGGGCGCACGGCACGTTCAAGTAATCCCGTCCGGCTCCCCGCGCACCTTTAGGTGGCCATGCCGCAGACCAGTTCCTCGGTGAACCCGTTCGAGACGGCGAAGCGACAGATCGACATCGTGGCGGATTTGATCGGCCTGAACGGCGGTCTCCGCGAGGTCCTCAAGCACCCGAAGCGGGAGTTGACGGTCAACTTCCCGGTCAAGATGGACGACGGCAGTTACCGCGTCTTCACCGGCCACCGGGTCCAGTACAACATGGCCCGCGGCCCGACGAAGGGCGGGATCCGCTACCACCCGCAGGTGACGCTGGACGAGGTCCGGGCGCTCGCCGCGTGGATGACGTGGAAGTGCGCCGTCGTGAACATCCCGTACGGGGGCGCGAAGGGCGGGGTCGTCTGCGACCCCAAGTCGATGTCGAAGAGCGAGCTCGAGCGGCTCACCCGCCGCTACGCGAGCGAGATCTCGCCGCTGATCGGGCCGGAGATCGACATCCCGGCGCCGGACGTCTACACCGACAGCCAGACGATGAGCTGGATCATGGACACGTACTCGATGCAGAAGGGCTACTCCGTCCCGGGCGTCGTGACGGGGAAGCCGATCGCGCTCGGCGGCAGCGAAGGCCGCGGGGAAGCGACGGGGCGCGGCTGCGCCTACGTGATCCGGGAGGCGGCGAAGGACGCCGGCGTCCGGGTGAAGGGCGGGACCGTCGCCGTCCAGGGGTTCGGCAACGCCGGTAGCGTCGCCGCGAACCTCCTGCACGACGACCAGGGCGCGACGATCGTCGCGGTCTCCGACTCCAAGGGCGGGATCTACAAGGCGGACGGGCTGAACCCGCACGCCGTCGAGAAGTACAAGGCCGAGCACGGCTCGGTCGTCGGCTTCCCGGGCACGAAGACGATCTCCAACGAGGAGATCCTCGAAACGAAGGCGGACATCCTGATCCCCGCCGCGCTCGAGAACCAGTTGACCGCGAAGAACGCCGACAAGGTCCAGGCGAAGCTCGTCGCCGAGGCGGCGAACGGCCCGACGCTCCCCGAGGCGGACACCGTCTTCTTCCAGAAGAAGATCACCGTGCTGCCGGATATCCTCGCCAACGCCGGTGGCGTGACGGTCAGCTACTTCGAGTGGGCGCAGGACATCCAGGGGTTCTTCTGGTCGCTCCAGGAGGTCAACGACCGCCTGGAGAAGGTGATGGTCCGGTCGTACGCGGACGTCCACAAGGTCGCCGCCGAGCGGAACGTCCACAACCGGACGGCCGCCTACGTGCTGGCGCTCCAGCGGGTCACCGACGCGATGAAGATCCGCGGCATCCACCCGTAGGCCGCGGGACCGGGCCCGGATGGCCGACCTCCCGAAGTGCCGCCGGGCCAGTTGGCCCGAGGTCGAGCGGTGGGCCGACGTCGTCGCCGCGAAGGTGCGCGCCGCCGGGCCCGTTCCGGAGGCGCTCGTCGGCCTGACGCGGGGCGGGTGGGTCCCGACGCGGCTGATCGGCGACCGGCTCGGCGTCCACCGCCTCGCGTCCCTCCGCGTGCAGCACTGGGGCGTCACCGCGAGCCGCGACGGGGAGGCGAAGCTCACCGAAGGGCTCAGCGGGCCGGTCGCCGGCGCGTCCGTCCTCGTGATCGACGACATCACCGACACCGGCGAGAGCCTGCGGCTCGCCCAGGCCCACGTGGAGGCGGCGAAGCCGAGGTCGGTCGCGACGGCGGCGTTCGTCCACATCGCCCATTCCAAATTCGTCCCGACGTACTACGCGGAAGAGATCCCGCGCGACGCCTGGGTGTGGGTCGTCTTCCCGTGGAACTACTGGGAGGACCTCACCACGCTCGCGGCCCGCGCCGCGGAGGAGCGGCCGGGGCTGGAAGGGATCCGCGCCGTGCTCCGCGAACGGTGCGGACTGGACGTGCCGCTCGACGACGTGCGAAGGGTCCGTCCGACCGACCGCTGAACGGCGGGGCGGTCAGCCGCTCGTCGGCGGGAGCGACCCGCCCGCGAGCGCGCGGAAGTGCTGGTGGATCATCCCGGCGCCGATGACGAGCCCGAGGCCGGTGACGATGAGGCCCGCCAGGAACGGCACCTGCGCCACCGGCGCGAGATTTTGGAGATACCGCACGAGGTAGAGGAGCCCGTAGCTGACGAGACCGACCCCCACGACGCTGGTCGTCGCGACGACGAACGAGCGCGGGAAGACCCCGCGGGCTAGCTTGCGGCGCAGCGCCCGGCCGCTCTCCCAGACGAGCGCCCCGACGATCCACCAGAGCAGCCCGGATTGGAGCGCCAGGAGGACCCGGTCGAACGGCGGCGAGCCGCCGGCCCCGGCGTACTGGTCGTAGCCGGTCAGGAAGCCGACGCCGACGAGCGTCACGGTGAGGAGCCCGAAGCCGAAGGCGACGGAGCCCTGGCGGATGTCCGACGAGGCGCTCCGCACCGCGTCGATCAGCGCTTCGTCGATGTCGAACGTCCAGAAGATCAGGTAGACGCCGAGGACGATCGCGAGGCCGATGACCCCCCACAGCAGGACGCCGCCGGCGGCGGCAAAGCCGAGGATCAGGAGAACGAAGGCGAACGGCAGCACCGTCTTCGCCCGCAGTTTCGGATCCTTCAGCGCCCGGACGAGCGTGTAGTACGTCGACTCCAGGCTCGGGCTCTGACGGACGTAGACGCGACGGACGCCGTCGATGCGCACGCGCGAGGCGAGGATCGGGAACAGGTACTCGTCCTCGGCGCCGTCGCTGACGAGGTAGGCGCTCGTCGCCTTGACGCGCTCCAGGACCTGGTCGAACTGGTCGGCGACCCGGCGGTCCGAGGCGATCCCGACCTTCGCCGAGCCGGTGAGCACGCAGACCTCGCACGGCTCGCCCGCGTCGCGCAGCTCGTCCAGCAGCCCGACCGCCGCGAACAGCGCGTTCGTGTCGGAGTCCTCCGGGTCGGCGATGCCGAGACGCACGGCGGCGTCGAGCACTTCCGAGCGGCCGACGATCGGGCCGTCGACCCCGGCCTTCCGGCCGAGGTCGTCGTCCCGGTCGACGCTGACGACCAGGCGCATGGCCCGGTAGCTAGAGCCGCTCCCGCCCTTAATCTATGAGGTTCCTGAGGGCCCGGAACGGTGCTCCCGCCGCCGTCCTTCCGGGGGAGCGCCCGACGCGGGACGGGCCCCCGCACGGCTATACCTCGGCACGGTCCGCCCCTGGGGATGGCGGAGCTGCCGGACAAGCGGACGGCGTTCATCGACTGGTACCTCGCGGTCGTGGAGGCGGCGAACCTCTCCGACAAGCGGTACCCGGTCAAGGGGATGAACGTCTGGACCCCGTACGGCTTCCGCGCCCGGCGCAACCTCGACCAGGTGCTCGTCCGCGAGATCGAGGCGACCGGCTCGGCGGCCGTCGAGTTCCCGACGCTGATCCCGGCGACCGAGTTCGCGAAGGAGAAGGAACACATCAAGGGGTTCGACGCCGAGGTGTTCTGGGTCACCCGCGGCGGCCTCACCGAGCTGGACGTCCCGCTCGTCCTCCGCCCGACGAGCGAGACGGCGATGTACCCGATCTTCGCGCTCTGGGTCCGCTCGCACCGGGACCTGCCGCTGAACGTCTACCAGATCGTCAACACGTTCCGCTACGAGACGAAGACGACGCGCCCGTTCACGCGGGTGCGCGAGATCCACTTCTTCGAGGAGCACACCTGCCAGGTGGACGAGGAGCACGCGACCGAAAGGGTCGCCTCGAACCTGGAGGCGTTCCGCCGCATGGCGGCGGCGTTCGCGCTGCCGTACTTCGCGGTCCGGCGTCCGGAGTGGGACAAGTTCGCCGGCGCCCACTACACGATCGCCTTCGACCTGCCGCTGGCCGGGGCGCAGACGCTCCAGCTCGGCAGCGTCCACCACTATCGGGACAACTTCTCCGTCCCGTACGGGATCCGCTACGAGGCCCCGGACGGCTCCGAGCGGTACGCGCACCAGACGACGTTCGGCCTGTCGGAACGCCTGCTCGGGGCGATCGTCGGCGCCCACGGCGACGGCAAGGGGGTCGTCTTCCCGACGGCGGTCGCCCCGTTCCAGCTCGTCATCGTCCCGATCCCGTCCTCGAAGAGCGGCGACGCCGTGCTCCGGGCCGCCCGCGAGACGGCCGAGGAGCTCCGGGAGCTCGGCTACCGGATCGAACTGGACGACGGGGACGAGCGGCCGGGGGCGAAGTTCTACCGCTGGGAGCTCGCCGGCGTCCCGCTCCGCCTCGAGGTCGGAGCGCGGGAGCTGGAACAGGGGAGCCTCGCGATGACCGACCGGTTCGGGGCGAAACGCTCGGTCCCTCGGGCGTCGCTGGCGACCGAGGTCGCCGCCGCGCTCGCCGACTTCGACCGGCAACTCTCGCGCCGGGCGCAGGAGGCGCTCCAGGGGTCGGTCCGGCCCGCGACGACCCTCGCGGAGCTGCACGGTTCCGAGCACGTCCGCTCGGTCGGCTGGTGCGGCCAGGAGGCGTGCGGCCACGAGATCGAGAAGGCGATCGACGGCGCCCTGCTCGGGACGCCGGAGGGGCCGCTCCCGTTCCCGGT
>JASHXN010000149.1 GCA_030043505.1 Thermoplasmata archaeon | reverse complement strand
TCTCCTCCGAGCCGATCGTGTCGTCGAAGACGAGGAGCAGCTTGCCGTCGTACCGGCGGCGGTAGTGGTCGTTCACGAACAGCATGCGGCCGCTGCCGATGTGCAGGCCCCCGCTGGGGAACGGGGCCATCCGGAGCACCACCTGGCCCTGCACCGCGCCCGGTAGGTCGGGGAGCGACGGGGCCGACTCGGCCGCGGCGGCCTTGTGCGTCGGCTCAGCGCCTCCGAGCGAAGCCAGGCGGTCGGAAAGCTCGCCGACCGGCACCCCTTCGACCTCGGCGACGACGACCGCGACGGCGTCCCGGAGCTCCGCCGCGCGGCTCCGCAGCGACGGGTCGGTCGCCAACAGCCGCGCGACGACCGGACCGGTACGCGCCTCGCCGGCGTGCTCGACCGCGTTCTCGAGCACGATCCGCCGGACGCGCCGGTCCAGCTCGGGAGAGAGGGGCACGCGGCGACGACCGGTGGACGGGTTAAAGCCGTTGGCGGGGGCGTGGGTCGAGACCGGTCGGACGGCGCTCGCCCGGCGGGCCGGACTGGTCGACCGCTTCGGCGAGCGTCACCTCGCCCCGCAGCACCCGGTGCGCGGTCGATCGCGAGATCGTGAACCGTCCGCCGCTCCCTTCGCGGCTCAGCCGTTGGATGTTCGAGATCTGGCCGGCCGTGATGGCGGCGACCAGCGGTTGTCGGACCGGCGTCCCCGACGAGACGCCGATCCGTCGGGCGGCCAGCGCGTCGCGCGGACGCCGGCGTCCCCTCGGGGTCGTTCCGTCCTCGTTCACGAGCTCGACGGAACGGCGCCGGGAGAGCAGGGCGTTGACGATACGGTTGCGGGCCGGCGGGTCGCCCAGACCGACCCGGTACGTCACTTCGGCGTCCGGGAACCGGTGGCGGATCTGCGCCGCCAGCATCCCGACGGCTTCGGGAGAGTCGAGGACCCCCTCGCCGAGCATTCTCCCGCCCGCGAGGATCGCGTAGCCCGGACTCGGTCCCGGGTCGACCCCTACGAACAGCTCGTCCGTGCACGCGAACGGGTCGAGCGCCTGGGCGACCGCGGCGCCCAGCGCCCGGCGGTCCCCGCCTTCGGAGACCGGCAGCACCCGGGGATGCTGGATCGTTGGAGCTTCTTCGGGCGAGGTGAGGACGACGGCGACGTTCGCTGGGATCCGGTCCCCCGGCAGCAGGCTCACGGACGGCAAGCGTCGCTCCCGGAGGAATCCGGCGAGCTCCTGATAGAGCGCCGGGTCCCGGGTGACGAGCGCGACCGACCGGTGTCTCACCATACGACCCGACGGCGCTTTAGCGAATTAACCTTACGGCGGAGCGTGCCGGTCTGCCTGCACTGCGGCGAGATCGGGGACGACGGGGCGCTCTTCTGCGGCAAGTGCGGCTACACGCTCCCCCAGGGCGCACCGGCCCCCGTGGCCGTCGCCCCTCCAGGGCCGAGGGCGGCCCCGGGGGTCGCCCCGACGGTCCCGACGCCCCCGAGCCTCGGCAGCACCGCCCCGGCCGGGACGTATGTCACCGTGGTCGCCCCGGGGACCAATCTTCAGGGGCCGATCCCGCCCCCGCCGAACGCGAAGTACTGCGCGCGGTGCCGCACCCCGATCGCCGTGGCGGCGGTCTACTGCCCCGTGTGCCAGCAACCGCAGCCGTGAGGCGGGGGGGCCGACGGGGCCGGCGGACGGACCGGATGGTCACCGTCGCGCTCGAACGGATCGCCGACCTGTTCGCCCAGGCCGAACGGGAGTCCACGGGGACGCTGCCCGATCTGTCGGATCGGTATGTGGCCCTGGCGCGACGCATCGGCATGCGGTACAACGTACGACTCCTTCCCGAGTACCAGGAGCTGTACTGCCGCGGATGCTCCCGATACTGGGTCGAAGGGCGGACCGTCCGAACCCGGCTGCGCGAAGGCGTTCGGGTTCGGACCTGCCTGGGGTGCGGTCGTCGGCGGCGGGTCCGATATCCGCCGCGCCGCAGCGGTGGCGGGAGCGCAGGCTTAGGGACTCTTCGGAGCTCCTCCCTCCGCGAGGTCGAGACCGTCGGCCCCTCGGAGGCGCCCGAAGGCCCCCCGACGCCCGACGGCCCGCCCGACGCGAGCTAAGATATCCGGATTGGTCCGCTACTCCAGCGCCGGGGTGGCCGAGCGGCCAAAGGCGGCAGACTCAAGATCTGCTCTCGCAGGAGTTCCCAGGTTCGAATCCTGGCCCCGGCATCGGACCTGCCCGAGCCCCTGCGGGGCCCTCGCAGTCCTGTACCGTCAGCCTCCGGGAGTCCGGCGCGGTGCCTCCACTACGGGGAGGCCGGTCCGGGGGGTGTCCCGTTGGTGGAGGTCGAACGGGTCCCGTCGGTGCCGTCCTGCAGGACCAGCCGATGCGCGTCCACGTACGCGGCGAACAGCAGGAAGTACGAGACGAACAGGTAGGAGGCGAGCGCGTCGATCGGCGAGAGGAACGCGGGGAGCGTGAGCGACCGGTGGTCCACCAGCGCTACGACCGTGGGGAGGTGGGTCCCGATCGCAACGCCGACGAGCCCCGCCACCAGGAGCGACCAGAGCAGGGACGCGAGGAGCAGCGCCTTGCTGGGGCGCGCCACGAGATGGAAAACCAGCAGAGTGTACGTGACGAACGTACCGAGGACAAGGGAGCCGACGGCGGCGCCGAAGAGAGCCTCCGCCCACAGCGGAGTCCCGATCGAGGGGACTAGGACGACCACTGCGAGGAGGGCGCCGGCGACCACCGCGCCGACCAGGCTCAGCGCGAAGACGACGTGCGCCTGTCGGACCCGGGCCTGGTGAAGCTCGTTCCACTCGTGCTGACCGATCCAGACGAAGAGCAGTCCGGCGAGCGTGAACACGATGGGCACGACGAAGAGCAGGTTCACGCCGGGGTGGAGTTTCCCGCCCGAGAGGACGCTGTACAGCTCGCCGCCCCCCTCGATGGCGAAGCCAGCGGTCAGGATGCTGAGCGCGATGCGGAGGTTGGTGGTCATCCGCCGTAAGAGAAGTTCTTCTCCGCCCTGATACTCCTATCCCCGAAGTCGCACCGCCGGGCGGGGTCCTCTCCGGGGTCTACACCGGTGTCGCGAACGCGGGACGGTAGTCGGACGGAAGGGTCCCGACGATCGGGACGGTGTGCCCGCAGCGGAGGCAACGGTTCGCCGCGTCGAGCTTCCAGGCGCGGATCGTGAAGCCGTACCGTTCGACCGCCACCGCCCCGCACGCTGGACAATACGTGTGCTCGAGAGGGTGCCCCCAGACGTTCCCGAGGTAGACGTACTCGAGCCCCTCCGCCTTCGCCACGGCGTGCAACCGTTCGAGCGTCTCGATCGGGGTCACCGGGAGGTCCATCATGTGGTAATCCGGGTGGAACCGGAGGAGGTGGAACGGCGTGCTCGGCCCGAGCTGGTCGACGACGTGGCGAGCGAGCCGGCGGGTCGCGTCGTCCGACTCTCCGACCCGGGGGACGATGAGGTCGGTCACTTCGACGTGCACGCCTCTCCGGTGGAGGGCGACGGAGCTGTCGAAGATCGGCTCCGGCCCTTTGGCGCTGATGTACTTGCGCATGAAGCCGGGCTCCCCGCTCCCCTTGAAGTCGATGCTGATCGCGTCGAGGTGCGGTCCTAGGTAGGCGACCGCCTCGGGCGTAAGGTAGCCGTTCGTGACGAAGTTGGTGAACAGTCCCTGGGCGTGCGCCGCCGCCATCAGATCCACCGCGTACTCGGCGAAGATCGTCGGTTCATTGTAGGTGAACGTCATGCCGGAGCACCCCAGCTGGACGGCACGGCGGGCGGCGGCCTCGGGGGCGAGGGGCCGGCCCGAGACCTCGTGCTCCTGGGAGATCTCGGCGTTCTGGCAGTACTGGCAGCGCCAGTTGCACCCGACCGTCCCGACCAAAAAGACCCGCGTACCGGGGCGAAAGTGCGACAGCGGCTTCTTCTCGACTGGATCGACCTGGACCGCGGCCGCCCGCCCGTAACTGAGCAGCTCGAGGTCGCCGCCGACGTTCTTCCGCACGAAGCAGAAACCGTGCGAACCGTCCGGGATCGCGCAGTAGCGGGCGCACGCCGTGCACCGGACCTTGCCTCCTTCCAGGCGTGCGTAGAGCGTCGCCCGATGATGCGCCGGAGCGGTCGCAGCCGTACGGACCCCCGTCCGGAGAAGGGGCGGCACTGTCCATAAGCGGTCGCGAGACGCCGCGAGCGGAGCCGAAGGTTCATCTTCGCGCAGCACCCCGCGCCGGACGATGCCGGCTCGTCTCCCGGAGGTCGACCCGCGGGCCGACGAGGTCGAGGCGAAGGTGCGGGCGGCCCTCGCCCCGACGCCCGAGCTCCTCGACCGCCTGGGCCAGGCCCGCGAGAGGCTGGTGGGCGCCGTCCGAGCGGCCGCCGAGCGGCGTCGCAGCCCGCTCGTACGCGCGGTGATCGCGGGGAGCGCGGCGCGGGCGACGTTCCTCACCGACCGGCTGGACATCGATCTGTTCCTCCTGTTCCCGACGGAGATCTCCGACGACCAGCTTCGCGAGGAGGGGCTCGCCCTCGCGCGGGAAGTCCTCACCGACCCGAAGCGGCGGTACGCTGAGCATCCGTACTTGCGCGGGACGTTCGAGGGGTTCACCGTAGACGCGGTCCCCGGCTTCGCCGTGCCCGATCCGTCCCGGCCCCGCTCGCCGGTCGACCGTACTCCGTTCCACCAAGAGTACCTCGCCGCCCGGGAGACGCCGGAGCTGGTCGACGAGATCCGGCTCGCCAAGCAGTTCCTCCGCGCCCGGGGGGTCTACGGCTCGGAGGCCCGGACCGAAGGCTGCTCCGGCTACCTCCTGGAGCTGCTCGTCCTGCGCTTCGGCTCGTTCCGGGGCCTCCTGGCCGCC
>JASHXN010000148.1 GCA_030043505.1 Thermoplasmata archaeon | reverse complement strand
CGACCCAGGCCCAGAGACCCCCGGAGCAGAAGGCGACCAACTGGAACGGGGCGTTGATGGCGGGTCCCGAGTCGCTCCCGGTCGTCACCCGAACCTGGTCCGAGGCGCCGGGGACTGCCGCGGTCGCGACCGCGGCGGCGGGAGAGGCGAGCGCCGCATTCCCGCCGGTACCGATCGACGCCAGCAGGGCGCAGCCGGAAACCGGCCCGGAGAAGGTGACGACGTAGACACCCACGCTTGGGTTCGATACGTTGGTGACACCGGCGGCGTGCTGCAGGCTCCCGTTCGACGCCACGACCGCCCACGCGTCCGGCGCCGGCCCGCTCGTCGGTCCGGTAGGCCCGGCGGCTCCTTGGCGGACGACACTGACCCCGACAGCGGATGCGGAGATCACGACCGCGACGATCCCGAGGAGGACGGGCAGGGGAGGGGTCCGAGGGCCGGTCGGCGTCGGTGCCCCGCCGGATTGCATCGCGGCCTCACCCGATTTCTCCTCTAAGGGCCTACCGTTCGTACGCCTTCGGCCCGCCGTGAGCCGGCCGTTCCTCGCCCCGCCCTAGGCTCGCAGGTAGAGCCGCGCCACCAAGTGGACGCCGGGCGACCGAGAGGCTTAGGCTCAAATCCCTCACCCGGCTCGGCGCGCCGTTCGGAGGACTAGGTTCCGATGGAGATGCAACCGGGCCAGATGGCGTACGACCGGGCGAGCACGGTCTTCTCCCCGGACGGACGGCTGTTCCAGGTCGAATACGCGCTGCAGGCGATCCAGATGGGCGGCACCGCCGTGGCGGTGACGTACGACACGGGCATCGTCTTCGTCGCCTACCGCAACCTCCCGGTCAGTTCGCTCGCGGAGGCCGGTTCGATCGAGAAGAGCTTCGCCCTCGACACCGGGCTCGGGTGCGTCACCGCCGGGTTGATCGCCGACTCCCGGGTCCTGGTGGAGTTCCTGCGGGTCGAAGCCCAGCGCCACCGGCTCACCTACGGCGAGCCGGTGCCGTACACACTCCTCGGGCACGCGCTGGGCACGCTCCTGCAGCAGTACACCCAGTTCGGCGGCACGCGCCCGTTCGCCGTGTCGCTCCTGCTCGGCGGGTTCCAGGGGCGGGTCCCCGGACTCCTCGAGCTCGACCCGAGCGGCGCGACCATCGGCTGGAAAGCGTACGCCATCGGCCGGAACCGGCGCGCGGTCGCCGACTATCTCGAAGAGAAGATGCCGGAGAAGCCGTCCGAAGAGGCGGCGTTCAAGCTCGCCGTCGGGGGGGTCGCCGAAGGCTCGCCGACCCCGTTCCAGCCCGAGGCGCTGGACGTCGCGATCCTCGAACCGGACGCCGAACTCCGTCGGCTCCCGACCAGCGAGATCGCTCGGCGGGTCCAGGGGTTGCCGTTCATCGGCAGCCCCGAGAAGAAGAACTCGAGCCGCTGAGCGACTAGCCTGCGGCCGGCGCTTCGCCGTAGCGGACCGACCACAGCTGTCGCAACGTAGCGACCCCGACCGCCATCACGGCGAGAATGATCAGCCCCGACCAGACGTAGACCGTCGGGATCGAGACCAGCTGGGCCCACCGCCCGGCGACCAAGGCCCCGACCGGCGCCGCCGCCATGATCAGGGCACCGGAGGTCGCGCCGACCCGGCCCAGGAGCCGCGCCGGGACCCGGGCCTGGAACAGCGCGGCGAGCGGCACGTTGATGACGCTCAGCAGGGCGCCGAGCCCGACCGAAACGCCGACGGCGACCGGGGTCGTCCGGGCGACACCGAGCCCGCAGATCCCCGCGCCGAGGACCACGCCGCCGAGTAGGACGATCCGGCCGGCACGTCGGCGCGTGTCGACCCGCCCGATCGCGACCGCCCCCCCTAGGCCTCCGGCGGCGATCGCCGCGACCAGGAACCCGTAGCCGGCGACCCCCGCCCCGAGCGTGGAGCGGGCATACGGAGCGAACAGGGCAAAGATCGCATTCCCGAAGAAGTTCACGACCACCCCGAGGACGAGAAGCTGAACCAACGCCCGCTCTCCCCGGAGGAACGAGAACCCTTCTCGAAGTTCCGCGGCGAATCCGCCCGCAGGCCGTTCGGCGGGCGGCACGCCCCCGGCCCCCCGCGGGGTCGCCAGCAGGATCAGGGCGGCCCCGAAGAAGCTGAGCGCGTCGTACTCGATGGGCGGCGCCGCTCCGACTAGCGCGACGACGACCCCGCCCAGAGAGAACCCCACGATCTGGTTGAACGACGCCGACAACGAGGCGAGGGCGTTCGCGGGGGCGAGGTCGGTGGGATCGACGAGCCGGGGAACCAACGCGTTCGTGGACGACCGGACGATCGACCCCCCGGCGCCGAGCGCAAGTACGATCGCGAGCACGAGCGCGAGGCTGAGCGCGTGCGCGAGCACGAACGACGAGAGGATCGCCACCAGCAGGCCCTCGGCGACGTTCGTGGCGATCAGCGTCCGGCGACGGTCCCAGCGGTCGACGTAGACTCCCAGGAAAGGGCCGACGACGACCGCCGGAACGATCGTCGCGGCGTACACCGCGGTCACCGCGAGCAGCGAGCCGGTCGTCTCGAGAACGAGCCAGAGCAGGGCGACGGCGAAGACGAAGTCCCCGGACTGCGAGACCAGCTGGGCAAGCCAGAGCAGGAAGAACGGTCGTTGCCGCAGGACCCGGCGATAGCTCGGTCCCTTCCCGGCGTCCGCCGCGTCCACGGCGGTGAGTGCCGTAGCACGCCTTCAGGAATTCGGCCGCGAGGTCGGTTCGCGCAACGCGCGACGCACCTCGTCGCGCAGGCGCATCCGCCGGCGGGTACGGTGGTAGGTGACCGCGAACCGATGCGCTTCGTCGCGGACGGCGCGGAGGAGCAGCATCGGCGCCGCGTTGGGGTTCGGCTGGAGCGGCTGGGGCCGGTCGGGAAGGTAGACCTCCTCCTCTCGCTTCGCGAGCCCGATCGCCGGGATCCGGTCCGCGAGGTGCAGCGCGGCGAGCGCCGAGACGGCCGACCCTAGCTGACCGGCTCCGCCGTCCACCAGCAGTAGGTCCGGCAGCGGCTCTCCCTCCGCGGCCCGTCGCAGGTAGCGCCGCCGGACCACCTCGGCGATCATCGCGAAGTCGTTCATGCCCGGGACGGAGCGGATCCGGAACCGGCGGTACTCGGACCGCTTCGGAACGCCTCGCTCGAAGACGACGAGCGAGCCGACCGCTTCCGACCCTTGGAAGATGGAGATGTCCGTCCCTTCGATGCGGTTCGGGATCGTCGGCAGGTCCAACAGACTCTGGAGCGCCGCCAGGACCTCCCGGGGCGGGGGGCGCGCCACGACTTGGTCGACCGTCGCGCGCGCCAGCCGCTCGGCGAGCGCGGCGAGCGCGCCCATCCGGCCCCCCGGGCGGAACTGAACGTCGACCCCCCGACCGACGAGCAGCTCGTCCAGCGGCGCGTCCAGGCCGGCCGGACGCGCGCCCGCGACCACGACGACGTCGGGCAGCGAGAGCCGTCCGCCGTAGTACTGGCTCAGGAATTGCCGCAGCACCTCGACCGGCTCCGGCACGTCGTCCGCCGGCACGGTGAGCAGGTGCGGCTCGGTCCCCCGGACCTCGCCGTCCTCGACGTGGAGCAGGCCGACCGCGACCCGCAGCGTCGCCGGGTCCTGCGGATAGGCGAGCGCGAGCACGTCGGTCCGCCCGGAGCCCCGGCCGACGATCGCCTGCCGCTCCGCGAGCGCGCCGAGCCCTGCGAGCGCGTCGCGGAGGAGACCGGCCCGTTCGAACTCCTCCCGGCGCGACGCGGCGAGCATCTCTTCCTCGACGAGCGGAAGGACGGAGGCGACGCGGCCCCGCAGGATGTCGGTCGCTCGGTCGATGCCCACCCGGTAGGCGTCTCGGTCGATCTTCCCGATGCACGGGGCGCTGCAGACGCCGAGGTGGTAGTACAGGCAGGCGGCGTTCGGGAGCTTGACGCACCGGCGGAGCCGGAACAGGTCGCCGAGCAGCCGCTCGACGCTCCGGGCCTCCCGCGCGCTCGTGTACGGACCGAACAGCAGCGTGCCGGCGCGGCGGCGGGGCCGGCGGACCAGGAGGATGCGCGGGAACTCCTCCCCCGTGGTGACCGCGAGGTACGGGTAGCTCCGGTCGTCCTTCAGCAGCACGTTGTTCGGCGGCTGGTACTGCTTGATCAGGCTCGCCTCGAGCAGCAACGCCTCGCGTTCGTTCGCGGTCGGGACGAACTCGACGCTCGCGCTCTGGGCGAGGATCGTGCCGTCCTTCTCCACGCGGGCCCGCAGGTGGTCCAAAACGCGGCGGCGGAGGCTCCTCGACTTGCCGACGTAGACGACCTCGCCGCCGGGGCCCCGGAACAGGTAGACGCCGGGCGCGTCGGGTCCGGGACGGAACCCGTCGCCGGCGGCTGCCGCCAGCTCGCTCGCGGGGACGAACGACGACGGAAGACCGCCGCCGGGAGCGGTCATGCCGCGGCCCGGGCTGCGAGCTTGGGACGGCCCGCCAGGAGCGGTACGAGGAACCTGCCGGTGTGCGAGCGCGACGAGCGCGCCACGTCCTCCGGCGTGCCGGCGACGACGACATGGCCGCCGGCGTCCCCGCCTTCCGGTCCCAGGTCGACCAGCCAGTCGGCGCTCTTCAGCACGTCCAGGTTGTGCTCGATCACGACAACGGTGTTACC
>JASHXN010000016.1 GCA_030043505.1 Thermoplasmata archaeon | reverse complement strand
CAGCGGAGAGCGCGAGCGACCGGGCGACCTGCCCCTCCACGCCGCGGGCGTACGCCTCCCGGATCAGGGCGCTAGGGCTCGACGGCTCCGGCGGGAGCTCCGGACCGGCGGGGTTCGCTCCGCGGCGCAGGCCGACGTGGGCCCAGAACGCCCCGAACAGCCCCAGGAAGCACGAGAGGTAGACGAGGTCGAGGACGCCGGCGCCCCCGATGACGTACAGTCCCCCGGGGCCGCTCCCGTAGAGCGGCGGTTCCCAGAGGACGTCGGCGCCGAGCACGACGCCCCAGCCGGAGGCGAGGAACGCCAGCGGCAGCGCGAACCCTTCCGAGCCCCGGAAGAGCCGGGGCGCGAGTACGGCAGCGACGACGCCGGCAAGGGCGGGCGGGAGGAGGTAGTACGGGAAGCTCTCCGTGATCCCGACGCCGGGGATCGCGTTCGAGCCGGCGAACGTCAGCAGCAGGACCGCGTTGGTCAGCCCGAAGGCGGCGCCGAGGGCGCGGTCGGCGGGCGTCCGGGTCCCGTAGACGGCGAGCACCGTGACGACCGCACCGGCGGCGACCAAGGTGAGCACCGCGAGCTCGAACGCCCACGCGCTCGTGCCGACCGCGTGGGCCACCGTGCCGAGCGCGCCCCGGTCCGCCGCGATCGCGATCGCGAGCAGCGCGCCGACCTCGACCCCCAGAGGGAGCAGGAAGCGGACGACCGAGCGGCCGAGGGGTGGCGCGACCCGGCCGAGCGCGAGCAGGCCGACGGCGAGCGGGAACGCGGCGCCGGCGAAGCTGACGGCGAGGATGTCGTTCGCGATCGGGAGGAGCGGGGCGAGGGCGAACGAGGCGAGCAGCGCTCCGGGGAGGAGCAACCAGAACTCCCGTCGCCCGAGCCCGAGGCTCTCGGCGAACCGCGGGTACTTCCACGCGAGCCCGAACAGGAGCGCCCACGCGACGCCGGGGACGGCCGTCGAGATGCTGACCGACGAGACGTCGAAGGCGAGCTGGAACGGCCCCGCCACGGTCGACCCCGGGAAGCTCCGGTACCGTCAGCCCCGCCCCCGACCTAAGCGTTTGGCCCCGCCCGCGCGCCCGGCCGAGGGACCGCCAGCGAAAGGTTTTCCCGCGACACCCCCTCGGAGCGCCCGCATGGCGGAGGAGCGGACCGAGACCGACTCCCTCGGGCCCCGGCAGGTCCCCGCGGCCGCGCTCTGGGGGATCCAGTCGCTCCGGGCGCGCGAGAACTTCCCCGTCAGCGGGCTGACCGCTTCGCGGCACCTGAAGCGCGCCTACGCGCTGCTCAAACTGGCGGCGGTCCGCGCGAACGTCGCCCGCGGCGGCCTGGACGCGGCGCTCGGCCGGCCGTTGGAGCAGGCGGCCGAGGAGATGGCGCAGGGCCGTTTCGACGACCAGTTCGTCGTCGACGTCTTCCAAGCCGGCGCGGGGACGTCGCTCCACATGAACGTCAACGAGGTCCTGACGAACCGGGCCCTCGAGCTGCTCGGCCGCCCCCGCGGGGATTACGCGACCCTCAGCCCGAACGACCACGTCAACCGGGGCCAATCGACCAACGACACGTTCCCGTCGGCGGCGCAGGTCGCGGCCCTCTTCGCCCTCGCCGACGTACGGGCGGCCGTCACGGCGCTCGCCCAGAGCCTGGAGCGCAAAGCGCGGGAGTTCGCCGCGGTACCGAAGGGCGGGCGGACCCACCTCAAGGATGCGATGCCCGTCACGCTCGGGGCGGAGCTGCACGCCTACGCGTCGGCGCTCGAGCACGTCCTCGAGGCGCTGCCGTCCGTGGAGCGCGCCCTCGCCGAGCTTCCGCTCGGCGGCAGCGCGGTCGGCTCCGGTATCAACTCCGTGCCCGGATTCCGCACGGCGGCCGTTGCGGAGTACGCTCGCCTCGCGCGCCTCCCGCTCGTTCCCGCCCGCGACCCGTTCGAAACGATGCAGAGCCGCTGGCCGCTCGGGTTCGCTTCGGCGTGGCTGCGCACCCTGGCGCTCGAGCTGGTCCGGATCGCGAACGACCTGCGGCTGCTCTCCAGCGGCCCGGCGACCGGCCTGGACGAGGTGCGCCTGCCGGAGATCCAGCCCGGCTCGTCGATCATGCCGGCGAAGGTGAACCCGTCCGCCGCGGAGTGCCTGAACATGGTCGCGTTCCACGTCCTGGGAGCGGACGCCGCGACCGCCTACGCCGTCCAGGCCGGACAGCTCGAGATCAACGTGATGATGCCCCTCGCCGCGTTCGAGGTGCTCTTCTCGGCCGAGATCCTCGCGAACTACCTGCCCGTCTTCGCGCGCAGCTGCGTGGACGGGTTGACGGCGAATCGCGACCGGCTCGAGCGGTACCTGCTCGGCTCCAGCGCGCTCGCGACCGTGCTGACGCCGCGGCTCGGCTACCTGAAGGTCGCCGAGGTCGTGCACGACGCCGAGCGGTCCGGCCGACCCGTGAAGGAGCTGCTCGTCGAGCGGAAGCTGCTCAGCGCGGCCGAGGTCGAAGCGCTCCTGGGGGAGGCGGCGCTCCGCAAGCTCGCCGACCCGGTCCCGTGAACCGGGGGACGAGCCGTTAAAGGCGCCGCGGGGCGTGGACCGCCCGTCGGGCCGTGGCGTCGGTAGAGGAGACCGCGGTCGCGCTCGGCAACCCCACCAGCGAGGAGTTCCGTCGGGCGGTCGGGGTGCTGGGCCGGGTCGGCCTGACGCAGTACGAGGCGCGCGCCTACATCGCGCTCGTCGCCCGGGGGCTCGGCGACGCCGCGGGGCTCGCGGCGGCCGCCGGGATCCCGCGGACGAGCGCCTACAAGGTGCTCGAGTCGCTCGCGAGCAAAGGCTACGCCCAGCCGACCGGCGGCAAGCCCGCGCTGTACCGGCCGACCCCGCCGCTCGAGGTGGCGGAGACGCTGAAGGCGGCCATCCAGGAGGTCTTCGAGCAGCTCGCCGAACTGCACCGGGTCGTCGCCGAGCACGGGGAACCGCAGCTCGTCTACCTGCTCTCGGACCGCGAGAAGGTCGTCGCCAAGATCGGGGACCTTCTCGACCAGTCGAGCCGGACGTTCATCCTGACGACGCCGCAGGTCGCCGAGCTGCGCGACGCGCTGGGGAAGAAGTTCCAGAGCGCGGTGAAACGCGGGGTGCACGTGACGATCGTGACCGCCGCGCTGCAGAAGCTGCCGGACGGCGTCGAGGCGGTCGCCCGCGACAACCTCCTCGCGACCGAGGTGCTCGCCGACGGCGAGCACGCCCTCCTGGCGGCGCCCGGCCTGGACGCGTGCGGGTTCACGGACAATCCGATCCTCATCGCCCACCTCAAGCAGTTCCTCGAGGTCGTCCTCGACAAGGGCGCCTCCCCTCCGCCGAGCTGAGCCCGGGTCGCCCGAGGGCACGGTGCGCCGATCCCCCGCGGAGCGGGTCCGCGACCGGCTCGCCCGGGTCGCGGGCGCCGAGCGGGCGGCGACGATGCCGGCCGGCTACCAGCGGATCGGCTCGGTCCTGATCGTCCGGCTCCCGCCCGAGCTCGAGCCGTTCGGCGCGACGATCGGCGCCGCCTGGCAGGAAGAGCTGGGGGTCGCGACGGTCCTGGCCCGGGCGGGTCCCGTGGAGGGGGAGTTCCGCCGTCCGCGCGTGCGCTGGCTCGCGGGGGGTCCGACCGAGACGGTCGTCATCGAACACGGGAGCCGCTGGCGGCTCGACGCCGCGCAGACGATGTTCGCGGCCGGGAACCGGGTCGAGCGCCAGCGGCTGGCCGCCGCCGTCCGCTCCGGGGAGCGGGTCGCCGATCTGTTCGCCGGGATCGGCTACTTCACCGTCCCGGCGGCCCGCGCGCACCCGGACGCCACGTTCGTCGCCGTCGAGAAGAACCCCGTGGCGTTCCGCTACCTCGAGGAGAACCTCCGCTCCAACGGGGTCGCCGGGCGCGTCACGGCGATCCTGGGGGACAAT
The DNA here is from genome assembly GCA_030043505.1 of Thermoplasmata archaeon. The sequence goes on along the minus strand of JASHXN010000016.1, from coordinate 4,368 downwards.
CGGGAGGTGCCGCGGACCCTCGGAGCATTCGACCGGGTCGTGCTCGGCTACCTTCCGAGCTCGGTAGCGTGGATCCCGCGGGCGGTCGAGCTGCTCGGCCCGGCCGGCGGGACGGTCCACGTGCACCTGGTCGAGGATGCCCGCGCCGCGGTCGATCGCGCCGGCGGGGTCGTCGAGCGGGCCCTGCGGTCCGCGCGCCCGGGCTCGTCGCCGCGGATCCACGGACGCGCGGTCAAGCCGTACGGTCCCGGGCGGACCCACGTCGTCGTCGACGTCGAGCTGCGCGGGGGTTAGGGCGCCGCGACGGGCCGCGCCGTGAGCGCGCGCACGGCTTCCGGGAACGCCCGCGCGAACCGCTCGATCTGCTCGGGCGGGTTCGAGAACGAGACGCGAACGAAGTTGCGCCCGTGCGTCGGCGACAGGTAGTTGCCCGACCGGACGAAGACGCCGTGCCGGCGGAGCAGCTCCTCTTGGACCGCCTCCGGCGAGAGGCCGGTCGCCGAAAGGTCGAGGATCGTCATGTTCGCCCGGGACGGGCTCACCGGCGCCGTGACGCCCGGCACGCTCCGACCGACCTCCTGGACCCGGGCGCCGTTCTGGCGGGTCGTCCGGACGACCGCGTCGATCCAGTTCCGCTTCGTCCGCAGGGCGGCCCGGGCGGCGACCTGCGCGAAGATGTTGACGCCGAGGTCGTTCGTGTTGTACCGCGCGATCGTCTTCCGCAGTTCCGGTCGCGCGGAGAACCCTCCCAACCGCATCCCCGCGAGGCCGCAGTTCTTCGAGACCGACCAGACGGTGACCGTCTCCTCCGGCGCGAACTCCGCCGCCAGCGTGTGCCCTTCCGAGAAGTCGCGGTACGTCACGTCGTTCAGGAGGATCAGGTGGCGGTCGTGCGCGAGCTCCGCGAGCGCGCGGACCTCCTCGCGGGGGTACCCGGAGCCGAGCGGGTTCAGCGGATCGATCAGCAGCAGCATCTTCGTCCGCGGAGTGACGAGCTCGGCTGCCCGCTCGGCGGTGAGACGGTACGGCGGCCGGTAGATGTCCGCGCACACCGGACGCGCGCCGGCGAGTTCGATGAAGCGATGGATGATCAGATAGCTCGGGTCGGAGGCGACGACCTCGTCGCCCGGCCCGAGGAGCGCGCGCATCGCCATGTAGAGCCCCTCGGTCCCCCCGCTCGTCAGGAACGGCGGCGAGCCGCCGAGGCCCAGGTCCTGCGCGAGCAGCTCCAGCAGCTCCGGGTCGCCGGTCCCCGGAGGGTACCCTTCGTACCGGCGCTCGTCCAGCGCCTCCTGGAGGGCGCCGCGCACGACCTCGGGCGGGACGAGATGGTTCGTGTTCTGGCTCAACCAGACGATCTCCTTCCGGTGCTCGTGGGCGTAGCGGAAGGCGTCGAACGGTTCGGCCACGACCGAAGACGACGCGGCGCGCCTTAAGCGGTTGCGCCCGCCCGGCTCAGGTAGGCGGCGACGATCCCGAGCGACATCGGGATGCGCCGGGTCGTGGAGAAGCCGGCGTTGCCGAGCAGTTCGACCAGCCGTTCGGGCGGCGGCAGCGACCGGAGCGACCGCGGCAGGTAGGAGTACGGCCCTTCCCGGTCGAACGCGCGTCCCAGGAGCGGGACGGCGTGGTCGAAGTGGGCGTGAAACAGCCGGGCGACGGCCGGGGACGCCGGTTCGGCGACCTCGAGCGTCAGCAGCGTCCCTTCGGGCCGGAGGACCCGGCGGGCTTCGGCGAAGGCGGTGCCCAGGTCGAGCAGGTTGCGGGCGACGAACGCGTTCGCCACGACGTCGAACGCCGCGTCGCGGAACGGGAGCCGGAGCGCGGTCGCGATCCCGTGGTCGAACCGGGACGACCCCCGCACGGTCCGGTGCCGGGCCTCGCGCACCATCGCCGGGGTGAAGTCGACCGCGACGACGCGGGCCCGGGGGAGCTCGGCGGCGATCGTCCTCCCGAGGCCGCCCGTGCCGCAGCCGAGGTCGAGCACGCGGTCGACCGGGCCCCGTCCGAACCGGCGGAGCTCCCAGACCGCCCGCGGTCGCCAGAGGAGGTCGAGGCCGAACGTCGCGAGGTGGTTGAACGCGTCGTACCGGTCGGCGATCGTCGCGAACATGCGCTGCACGTCGCGCTCGAACGTCGGCGAGCTGCGGTCGGGGCGGACCGAGCCGTCCGCGGGCTCGGCCGGGGACCGGACCGCGGGCACACCGGAACCGAGCGGGCACCGGGCTTAACGGGTCGGGTCGGGCCGCGGCTCGAGGGCCGCGTCGAGCGCCTGCGCCTCGCCCTTGAGGTCGTCGCGCAGCTCGTCGAAGCCGTTCGCCCGCGCCTCGGCGAGCAGCTGGCGGGCCCCGAGCGGGTCGCCTTTCAGGAGCGCGAGGTGCGCCCGCCGGAAGAGCATCTCGGCGACCTCCGCCCGCATCCCCATCCAGCGGGCGTTGGAGAGCGCGGTCGCGTACTCCCGCTCGGCGTCGTCCCAGCGTCGTTCCTTCTCGGCGGCGATCCCGCGGATCATGCTCAGCTGCTGGCGGGCGAGCCGGTCGCCGGTCGGCTCGAGGGCCCGCTCGGCGCGGTCGGCGAGCTGGAGCGCGAGCTGCGGTTCGCCGAGCTCGGCGCGCCAGTGGGCGAGGTTGATCAGGCAGTAGCCGATCCAGATCGGCGAGCGCGAACGCTCCGCCGCGTCGAGCGCGCGGCCGATGTCGCGCATCGCCTCCTCCCGGCGCCCGATGCGGTGCTCGAGGACGGCGCGGTTCATCAGGATCCGCGCCGACGCGCTCGGCTCGTCCTGCCGGGCGAACAGCGCTTCGGCCTTGTCGTAGAGCGCGAGGGTCGGTTCGACGTACTGCGAGCCGCGGACGAGGAGGACGTTGGCGACGTCGACGACCGCGTGCCCCTGCTCGTGCGGCGTGCCGTCCCGCTCGGCGATCGCGAGCGCGGCGCGCTGGTGCCGCTCGGCGAGGTCGAGCTCGGAGCGGCGCCAGTAGAGGGTGCCGAGGACCCGGTGCGCCGCGAAGAGGTCGCGCGGCGTGCCGGCGTGCTCCAGCCGTGCGGCCGCCTCCAGCGCCAGCGGCTCGGCGGCTGCGTAGTCGCTCCGCTCGACCCGGGCCCAGGCGAGGCCGAGCAGCGCCCGCCCGAGCGGGGCGTCGAAGTCCGTCTCCCCGCGGGCGAGCGTGACGGCTTCGGTCAACGCCTGCTCCGCGCCGGGGAGGTCGCCGCCTTCGTTCATCAGCCGGCCCGCCTCGGTGAGGAGCCGGACCTCGGTACGGGGTTCCCGGGTCGGTTGCCGTCGGACCGCCTCCAGGGCCTGACGGACGAGCGTGAGCGCGGTGTCGAAGGCGTACGCCGCGGCGGCCTGCTCGGCGGCCCGCAGACCGAACTCGACCGCCTTCGGGTCGTCGCGGCCGAGGTAGTAGTGCCGCGCGAGCTCGAAGTCGGTGCCCGTGCCGGCGGTCTCGAGCGCCTTGGCGACCTTGCGGTGCAGGATCGCCCGGCGCGTCTCCGTCACCGTCGCGTACAGGCTCTGGCGGAACTCCTCGCTCGCGAACTCGTAGACCTCCCGGCCCCGCTCGCGCAGGACGCCGACCCGCACGAGGCGCTCGACCGCTTCGGAGAGCCGCTCCTCCGCGAGGTCCGTCGACGCCCAGAGCCGGGGGAAGTCGAACTCCCGGCCGAGGACGCTGGCGTAGGTGACGACCCGGCGGTCGACCTCGTCCAGCTCGGCGATGCGGGCGAGGAGCGCCTGGGTGAGGTTCGCGGGCGGTGCCGCGGCCCGGTCGGCGTGCCGGGAGGTGCCGGACGCCGACCGCACGAGCAACTCGGCGAACAGCGGCTGGCCGTCCGACTCGGCGTGCCAGCGGAGCACGTCCTCCGGCGACGGGGGCATCCCGTCCCGCAGCCACGTGGCGAACTCCTGCAGCTCGGGCGGCGTGAACGGGCGGAGCGTCACCGCCTTGAATCCGGGGTCCGCACGGAGCTTGTCGATCGTCGCCCGGACCTTCTCGGGGAGACCGGGGCCGGCGTCGACCGTCACGACGACCGCGACGCCGAACCGCGGACCCTCGTGCGCCAGCTCCTGGATGAAATCGAGCGACAGCGGGTCGGCCAGGTGCAGATCGTCGACCAGGACCGCCATCCGCCGGGGACGCGCCAGGTCCCGGAACCGCTCGAGGAAGCGGACGCGGGCCGTCTGCAGTGCCGACCCGAGCCCTTCGACGCTCGTCTTGCCGAGCGGGGCGAGCAGCTGCTCCAGGTCGTCCTCCGCCTTCCGAGCGGCGTCCGGCTCGGCGGCGCGCCGCGGCGGGAGCCGCAACAGCTCGTCGACCTCGGTCGGGTCCTCGCCCGCGGCCGCCGCCAGGAGCTCGCGGGCCAGAC
>JASHXN010000147.1 GCA_030043505.1 Thermoplasmata archaeon | reverse complement strand
ATCACGGTCGGCTACACGCCGGTCTTCCACTGCCACACGGCGCAGGTCGCCTGCGAGTTCACCGAGCTGCAGAAGCGGCTCGACCCGAAGACCGGCCAGGTCGCGGAGGAGAACCCCCAGACGCTCAAGACCGGGGACGCGGCCGTGGTGAAGATCACGCCCAAGCGCCCGCTCGTGCTGGAGAAGTACAAGGAGTTCCCGCAGCTGGGCCGCTTCGCGGTCCGCGACATGGGCCAGACGGTCGCGGCCGGGGTCGTCGTCGAAGTCAAGAAGCGCGCCTAGGGCTCGCGCGGGACCGACAGTTCGACCGGGGGGGAGGGGCTTTCGATGGTTCAGAAGGCCCGGATCTCCCTGAGCGGGACCGACTCGCACAAGGTCGACACGATCTGCAAGCAGATCCGCGAGATCTCGCAGAAGACCGGCGTCGCCATCGCCGGTCCGATCCCCCTGCCGACGAAGAAGCTCAAGGTGCCGGTCCGCAAGGGACCGGACGGCGGCGGCACCAGCACCATCGACCACTGGGAGATGCGGATCCACAAGCGCCTCATCGATTTGGACGCCGACGAGCGCGCGCTCCGCCAGGTGATGCGGATCCAGGTGCCGGACGGCGTCAACATCGAGATCGTCCTGACGGGCTAGTCCGTGCTCGCCCCCGGGGCGGCCGGGCGCATCGCTCCCTTCGCGGGCCTGTGGGTCGTGGCCCTGGCGGCCACGGGGGTCGCCGGCCCTCGCTGGCTCTGGGCGACCGTCCCCGCGGCGGTCGTCTTCGCCGCGATTACGGCGTTCCTGCTGATCTTCTTCCGTGATCCGGAACGGGCGGTCGGCGACGGGGTCGTTTCGGCGGCGGACGGCCGGGTCCGCGCGGTGGAGCTCGCGGACGGCCGCTGGACCGTCTCGGTGTTCCTCGGCGTCACGAACGTGCACGTCAACCGCTTCCCGCTGGACGCGACGGTCGTCGAGGTCGGCGACGCCGGCGCGGGCCACCGACCGGCGTACCGGGACGACGCCGGGAAGAACTCGCGGCGCGCCTACCAGCTCTCGACCGAGATCGGTCCGGTCGAGGTCGTCCAGATCACCGGCATCGCCGCCCGACGGCTCGTCTCGTTCGTCCGGACGGGCGCCGCAGGGAAGAAGGGGGACCGCTTCGGCATGATCGTGCTCGGCTCGCGGGTCGACGTCCACCTTCCCGCGGCCCGGGTCGCCCCGACCGTCCGGGTCGGGGAGCGGGTCTGGGGCGGCCGCACCACGATCGCCCGGTTGCTCCCGTGACCGACCGCTGGCGCGTCGGCGCGAACCTCGCCACGCTGGGGAACGGACTGCTCGGCGTCGGCGCCGTCCTGTACACGCTCGCCGGCAACAAGATCTGGGCGATGCTCCTCATCGTCCTCGCGATCGGGCTGGACGGCCTGGACGGGATGCTGTCGCGCCGCAGCCGGGCCCCGCCGTCTCGCTTCGGCGCGGTCGCCGACTCCGTGGCGGACGCGACGACGTTCGGGATCGCGCCCGCGGTGCTCCTTGCGGTCCACACCGCGAACCCCGCGGCGTGGGCGCCGTACCAGCCGTGGCTCACGGTCGTCGCGGGGATCTACCTGGTCGCCGCGCTCGCGCGCCTCACGTACTTCACGACGCGCCTGCACGACCTCCCGCATTTCCGCGGCGTGCCGACCCCGGAGAGCGCGCTGGCGGTGGTCGTGCTGCTGCTCTTCCACGACCTGCCCGGCTACGCCGGCACCGAGCCGCTGGGGGTGATCGTCGGCGCGCTGGTCGTGGCGGTCATGATGGTCGCGCCGGTGCCGTATCCGAAGATCCGGCGGGGCGCGCCGCTGCGCCTCCCGGCGGCGTGCACGGCCGCGTTCGCCGCGGTCGCGCTGCTGCCGCTCCAGTTCCATCCGGCGAGCGGGAGCGTCGTCGGGCTGATCGCCAAGTCGGGCGCCTACGGTTTCCTGGCGGGGGTCGCGATCTACTACCTGCTCGGCCCGTTCACGGTCGAGCCGGTCCCCGCGCCGGAGGCGGCCGGTTGAAGCGGCCGCGCCGCCCGGCGGTGCGCACCGCGTCGCTCTCCGCGCGGGAAGCGTTGCTGTTCGAGGCCGGCATCAAGCTCGGCGGGGTCTTCCATCAGTACCTGGGCATCCCGGTGGCGCCGGCCACCGCGGCGGACCTCGCCCGCACGATCGAACGGGCGGTGCGCCTGCAGCCGTACGTGCACGCCGTCCGGGTCCGGATCGAGCCGTCCCGCGGCGGACCCGTCGGGCGCGGGCGGTTCGGCTACCGCTACCTGACGGCCGAGATGCTCGACGTCGCCGTCGAGCTGCGGCGCGGCGCCGCCCGGGTCCACGGGCGGCTGACGTACCGCCCGGAGCTCCGGTATCCGCTGATGTGGGTCGAGCGGGCCGGGGCGGCTACGGGCGCGCTCCGATCGGGGTCCACGCGAGGTCGGTCGGCCCGACGTACTGGGAACGGGGCCGGATCAGGCGCAGGTCGTCGTACTCTTCGAGGACGTGCGCCGTCCACCCGACGACGCGGCTCGCCGCGAAGACGGGCGTGAACAGATCGCGCGGGATCCCGAGCAGCGCGTAGACGGACCCCGAGTACAGGTCGATGTTGGGGTAGAGCCCCTTCTCGCGGTGGACGACGTCGACGACCTGCTGGAGCAGGTGGTAGTAGCGGAGGTTCCCCTTCGATTCGCCGAGCTTGCGCGACCACTCCCGCAGGATCGTCGCGCGCGGGTCCTCGACCTTGTAGACCCGGTGGCCGAAGCCCATGATCCGCTCGTGC
>JASHXN010000146.1 GCA_030043505.1 Thermoplasmata archaeon | reverse complement strand
GCTCTTCGCCGCGGGGGAGGCCGCGTGCGTCTCCATCCACGGGGCGAACCGGCTCGGGGGGAATTCGCTGCTCGAGACGCTCGTCTTCGGGCGGGAGGCTGGCAAGGCGGCGGCGGCGTACGCCGCCACGGCCGCGACCCCGGAGGTCCACGACAGCGATCTCGACGCGGCGACCGCCCCGCTCCGGGCCTGGTCGTCCCGGACCGACGGTGAGGACCCTACGGCGCTCCGGGCCGAGATGCAGGCGACGATGGAGGAGTACGCGGGGATCTACCGGGACGAGGCCGGGATGCTGGAAGGGATCCGGCGGATCCGGGCGCTCCGCGCTCGCTTCGAGCAGGTGCGCGTCGTCGACCGCTCCCCGGTCTACAACCTCAACCTCACCGACGCGCTGGAGACCGGGCACATGCTCGAGCTCGCCGAGGTGATCCTCGTCGGGGCGTTCGCGCGGACCGAGAGCCGCGGCGCCCACGCGCGCACCGATTATCCGAAGCGGGACGACGCCCGCTGGATGCGGCACACCCTGGCGCGGAAGAGCCCCACCGGACCGGCGCTGGAGTACGCTCCGGTCGCCTTCACCCGGTTCGAGCCGACGGAGCGGGTGTACTGATGGCCGCCGACGTCGTCGCCGTCCCGCTCGAGGTCTACCGCTTCCAGCCGGGGGTCGACAAGGAGCCGACGTACCAGCGCTACACCGTCGAGGTCGCCCCGCACACTCCGGTCCTCTCCGCGCTGCTGAAGGTCCGCGCCGAGCTCGACCCGACGCTCAGCCTCCGCTACAGCTGCCGCAGCGCGATCTGCGGCTCCTGCGCGATGCGGGTCAATTCGAAGAGCCGTCTCGCCTGCGAGACGCCGGTCGGGTCGGAGGTCGAGCGGCACGGACGGATCGTGGTCGAGCCGATGGCGAACCAGCCGGTCGTGCGCGACCTCGTCGTCGACCAGGGTCCGTTCTGGCGCGAGTACGACCGGATCGAGCCGCATCTGCGGCGGGACCCGAACGATCCGATGCCGGCCGGCCGTCCGAATCCGATGACCCCCGCCGAGGTCGAACGGTTCCACGGCACGCCCCGCTGCATCGCCTGCGCCGCGTGCTACTCGGCGTGTCCGGCGGTCGCCGCGGATCCGGCGTTCCCGGGACCGATGGCGCTCGCGAAGCTGTACCGGTTCGTCGTCGACCCGCGCGACCAGGCCCAGCAGGACCGACTCGTACGGATCCAGACCGAGGGGCTCTGGCTCTGCCTACGGTGCCACCTGTGCACGGAGGCGTGTCCGAAGGACGTCCGGCCGAGCGAGCGGATCCGCGACCTCAAGGAGCTCGCCATCGCCGCGCAAGGGGCGACCGAGCACGGTTCCCGCCACGCGGTGTCGTTCAAGTCGAACATCCGGGACGCCGGCCTGCTGAACGAGTCGAAGCTCGTCCGGCAGACGTTCGGCGTCGTCGGGATGCTGCCGCAGCTGCCGCACGGCCTCGCCATCTGGCGCAAGAAGCCGGAGGTCGCCCGGCGGCCGCACCGGATCGAGGGGCACGAGGAGTTGGAGAAGATCTACGACGCCCTCGACCGGGAGGAGAAGCCGTGAAGCTCGCCTACTACCCCGGGTGCGTCGCGCAGGAGTCCGGCAAGGAGCTCGACCTGGCGACCCGATGGGTCGCGAAGGCGGTCGGCATCGAGCTCGTCGACTTCCCGAAGTTCTCCTGCTGCGGCTCCGGGTTCGTGGACGAGGCGAACGAGGTCCTGAACGTCGCGATCAACGCCCGCAACCTCGCGATCGCGGAGGCGGCGGGCCTGGACGTGCTGACCGTCTGCTCGACGTGCCAGGGGATGCTCTCGCTCGCCAAGCTCCGGATGAACGACCCGGCCGTCCGCGCCAAGGTCGACGGCGCGCTCCGACCGATCGGGATCTCCTACCGCGGGACGTCGAACGTCACCCACCTGCTCCGGGTGCTCGTCGAGCAGATCGGGCTCGAGGCGCTCCGGGCGAAGGTGAAGCGGCCGCTCACCGGCCTCAAGGTCGGCGCCTTCTACGGTTGCCATCTGCTCCGGCCCGCCGACGAGCTCCGCTGGGAATCTCCAGAAGAGCCGCACGCCTTCGAGGACCTGCTGACCGTCCTGGGCGTCGAGCCGGTGATGTACCGGGGCCGCGTCATGTGCTGCGGCTTTCCGGTCCAGTTCGTGAAGCCGGAGACGGCCGGCCGGATCGCGGGCCGGCAGATCCTCGACGCGAAGCAGCACGGGGCGCACGCGATGGCGACGCCGTGCCCGCTCTGCCACATCTCGTTGGACGCCTACCAGAAGCCGGCGGAGCGCCTGGTCGGGCAGCCGCTGGACGTGCCGGTGTTCCACCTGCCCCAGCTGGTGGCGCTGGCGCTCGGCGCTTCGGAATCGGAGCTGGGGCTCGACCGCCACCTCGTGCCGACCGGCCCCGCGCTCGCCCACGTGGCGGCGGCGAAGACGTAACCGGTCAGTCGGGCGGCGGGACGTGCCCGGCCGCCTTCAAGTCCGTGCCGCCGCGGCCGGCCGTCACGTAGACGTGCAGCCGGTCGCAGCTCCGCCGGAAGTACGCTCCCGAGCCGTCGCGCGGGAAGGCGGTCGCCAGGTGGCGCTCCAGGCCCGCCTCGTCCAGGGCGGGGTCGACCTGCGGGGTGAACATGCAGCCGAAGACGAGGAACCGGTGCCCGTCCAGGTCGAACCGGTCGGTCTCGGCCGTGCCGCAGAACGGGCAGTGCTGCACCGGTCGCCTCGCGCGGTCCGGTCGGCGCTCAGTCGATGTAGCCGAGCGAACGGAGGCGGTCCTTGAGCGCCCGCTCGTCCTCCTCGGAGAAGCCGGGTCCCCCCTGCTCCTCCAGGAGGCGGCCCAGGACGAACGTGACGAACGCATCGACCGACGTGAACGCGGAGCCCTCGAGGCGGCTTTCGAGGCGCCGGGCGGTCTCCTCGGGGATCTGGACGGTGCGGACGGTCGGCGCCGGCGGGGTCTTCATCGCCCGGCGAAGGGCGGTCGCGGGTAGATAGCCGTTCCTTGGGGAATCCGGGTTGGATGCCGGCCCGTCACTCCCACTCGATCGTCGCCGGGGGCTTGTCGGTGACGTCGTAGAGCACCCGGACGACCTCCTTCGGGAGCTCGCGGGTGATGCGGTGCGTGATCCGGGCCAGCACCGCCCTCGGCACGTCGCTCGCGGCGGCGGTCATCGCGTCGACCGACTCGACGATCCGGACGCTCACCGCGTCGCCGTGCACGCGGTTGTCGCCGGTGACCCCCACGGTCTGGGCGTCGAGCAGGACGGCGAAGTACTGCCACGGCGCCGGCATCTCGTGCGCGGCGACCGCGCGTTCGACCTCCTCCTCCACGACCCGGTTCGCGACGCGGGCGCGGCGCAGGCGGTCGGCGTCGACCGGACCGTGGACCCGGACCGCGAGCCCGGGCCCCGGGAACGGCTGGCGGTTCGCCTCGGGGATGCCGAGCTCCCGCGCGACCGCCCGCACCTCGTCCTTGTACAGGTCGCGCAGCGGCTCGACGAGGACCAGCTTGCTGTCCTTCGGCACGCCGCCGACGTTGTGGTGCGACTTGATCGTGTCGCGCAGCGCCCCGCCGCTCTCGATCCAGTCCGGCGCGATCGTCCCCTGGACGAGACGGTCGGTGTCGAACTCCCCTGCGAGCTCTTCGAAGAGCCGGATGAACTCCGCCCCGATCCGCCGCCGCTTCCGCTCCGGGTCGCGGACCCCCTTCAGGGCGGCCAGGAACCTCGCGCTCGCCTCGACGCACCGGTACGGCAGCTGGCTCTGCCGGTACAGCTCGGCGACCCGTTCCGTCTCCCCGTGGCGGAGCAGGCCGGTGTCGACGAAGATCGCCCGGGAACGTTCGCCGAGCGCCCGCTGCGCAAGCACCGCGGCGGCGGTCGAGTCGATCCCGCCGGAGGCGGCGACGATCGCGCGCCCCGGGACCTCCGCGCGGAGCTGCGCGACGGCCTGCGCGACGAACGCCTTCGGGTCGTTCATTCACGCGGCGGGCGGCGGGGCCTCTTCGCGCCACCGCGCCCGGTACTTCTGGAGACGGGGGAGCAGCTCCGGATGGGCCAGCGCGAGGATCTCGACGGCGAGCAACGCCGCGTTCTCCGCCGCGTCCAGCCCGACGGAGGCGACCGGGATACCGGGGGGCATCTGCACCACCGACAGCAGGCTGTCGAGGCCGAGACCCCGGTGCAGCGGCACGCCGACGACCGGCTTGAGCGTCCGGGCGGCGACGACGCCGGGGAGCGCCGCGGAAAGCCCGGCCATCGCCACGAAAACATCGGTCGACGGGTCCGCGACCAGGCGTTCGACCTTCTCCGGGGTCCGGTGGGCGGAGGCGACGTGCACGTCGCAGGCGACCTCGAACTCCGCGACCCGCGCCCGCACCTTCTCCGCGATCTCGAGGTCGGATTTGCTGCCGACCAGTACCGTGACCTTCACGGCCGGCGGAGACGGGCTCCGTAGTAAGCGGTTTCGCCGGCGGAGCACCGCCTTAGAGCTTGTACTCGACTTCCGGGTTCCGGTAGATCGACTCCGGATGCGGTTCGACAATCGGGCCGACCTTCGTGCAGAGCGCGTCGAGGCGGCGACGGCGGCTCGCGACGACCGCGGTCAGATAATCGGTGGAGTGCGCCGGGCGTCCCCGAGGAGTTCGGTAGTTCCGGAACGCCAACCCGTTGACCGTGAACCCCCACGCCGGCAGCGCCTGCCGGAGCTCCGGCGCGGTGTACTCTCGGTTGTGCCGGCCGTAGACGGACGTTGCCGAGTACCCCGGGAACGGGTTTCGCCCGAGGAGCGGGCGGAGCGCCTTCACGAGCGCCACCGCGTTCGGGGTGGAGACGAACAACCGCCCGCCGACCTTCAGCAGCCGGTTCACCTCCGCCAGGGCGGCGGCGGGGTCGAGCAGGTGCTCGAGGACCTCGCAGAGGAGGACGACGTCGTAGTAGCCGTCCGGCCGGGGCACCCGCTCCTTCTCGATGTTGATCCCGTAGGTGTGGATCCCTTGAAAATCCTCGGTCGGCCCGTCGTTCACGCCGTCCACGACGACCCCCAACTGCCGCTGCAGGAGCACGGAGAGCAGGTACGGGCGGATCCCGATCTCGAGCAGCTTGTCGCCCGCGTGGACCGCGGGACGGAGCGCCTCCACCGTGTCGACGAACCGCGAGACGTGCGCCGTCAGGTAGCTCTTGGCCGCCTCCGGGCTCGTGAAGAACGTCGCGCGCGAGACGGCGTCCAGCTCCGCGAACGCCGAACCTACCGTCAGCCCGTTCGTCACCGTGATCTGCCGCCTCGGGGCGCCCCGGCGGGGCCCGGCGCGATTTGATGGTTTCGGGGAGCGCCGTGGCCGGGCGCGAAACCGTGAAATCCCGACCGGGGGCGGACGGGCCGTGACGGCTTCCCCCGACGCCCGCCCGTCGCCGTCAGCGGCGTCGTCCCCCCGGTCCGGCTGGAGGTTGCACCGGGGCGGGAAGACGCGGGCGTGGCTCGCCCGAACCTTAGGGACGGACGAGGCGCACGCCGACCGTCTGTACCGTCGGGTCGTCCACGGGGCCGGCGTGCTCGTCCTGCTCTACTACCTCCTCCCGGCCGGGGTGTTCGTCGTCGTCCCGAACTGGGGCGTGCTGGTGATCGCGCTCGCGGTCGCCGTCGTCCTCGACGCCCTGCGCCTCGCCGCCGGCCTGGAGCTCCCGACGATCCGCGACTACGAGGCCCACCGCCCCGCGAGCTTCGTCTTCTACGCCACCGCCCTCGTCGGGGCGCTGCTCCTCCTGCCCGAGCCGATCGGCGCGGCGGTCATCCTGGGCACCGCGCTCGTCGACCCGCTCGCCGGCGAGTTGCGCGGCCGGGCCGTCGGCCGCGCCGTCCGCTGGGGCGTCCCGATCGTCGTCTACGGCGTGCTCGCTTTCGGGGCCCTCACCCTGGTAGGACGATGGCCCTGGGCGACCGCCGGAGCTCTGGCCGCGGCGGCCGGCGTCGTGGCGGTCGTCGCCGAGCGGGTCCGGCTCTATGGGCTCGATGACGACCTGACGATGACCGCGGCGCCCGCGGTGCTGCTGTACGGGGTCGGGGTCGTCCTGCTCGGACTGCCCCGGTAGGCCCGAGTCCGCCTACACGACCGGGGTCAGCACCGCGTGGGGCGCGCCCTTCTCGGGGTCCGGGCTGATCGCGTAGATCGTCGTCCGGGGCCGGATCCCGTAGATGCACGGGGCGTTGTCGATGTTGACGATCCGGAAGTACGTGTCCATCATGTTCAGGATCTCGCTCGAGACGAGGAGCCCCGGCTTGAGCAGGCCGATGCCGAGGTTGCCGACGTGCTTCGTCCGGGAGACGCCCGAGAAGTACATGCGGATGGCGACCTGGTCGCCCATCAGGCTCTCGAACGTGTCGAACGCCATGTACTCGATGAACGGCTTGCGGTCCGGCCCGGCCGCCGCCTTCTCGGCGGTGACCATCGCCCGCATCGCCTCGTCCCGGCCGAACCGTGCCATCGGGAGGATGTACGGCTCCTCCGTCTCGGAGATCGTGTAGTCGGGGATCCGCACGCGCGTGTCGAAGTGGTGCGCGGGGACATACTTCACGAGCGCCTCGCGCAGCTTCTCCGGCGACTCGCCGGCGGCGAGGACCGCGATCATCCCGCGGCCCTGGCCCAGGAAGTTCAGGAACGTCGGCGTGAACAGCATGTAGTAGTCGTCGACGCCGACGTTGACGTCGACCTCGAACGCGTTGAAGCTGCCGCGGCGCAGCCCGCCGCCGAGCAGCGCGTCGAAGTCGGGGATCCCCGTCGAGTAGAACCGGTCCGGGTCCGGGGTCGTCGTCCAGGACGTCGCGGCTCCCTTCGCGTCGGTCGGGCCGGAGATGCCCAGCGCTTCGAAACGGCCCCCGTCGAGCGTGACCGCGTAGCGCGAGCGGCCGATGTTCGTCGCCCGAAGCTTCTCCAGGCGCAGGTGCCGGACGCGGCGCTCGTCGAGCTCCTCGCGCTGGATCGAGATCAGGCCGTCGACGAGGTACTCGATCCCGCCGGCCTCGGGCTTCTCTAGGATCATGACGACGTCCGTCGTGGACGCCTCGACCAGGTCCTTCTGGAGCGCCATCACGAACTCTTCCATCTCGAGACCGTACTTGTGGGTCACACCCTCGAGCGAGTCGATGACGAGCAGCGACTTCTCCGGCAGCGCCCGCTCGATGCGGTTGTAGACGTTCTCGACCTCCGGCATCGGGCTGCGCTTCAGCAGGGCGGCGAGGTGCGTCCGGTCGACGCGCGTCGGCGGACCGCGTTCCTGTCCGAAGCTGCCGAGGACCTCCCGGCCGGCCTTGATCTTCTTCTGCTCGCTGTCGGGGAGCTCCGCCGGACGGCTCTTCCCGGCGGCGGAGATCGTGTCGAGGAACAACTTCGCGGAGTCGAGGATGCGCGAGCGCATCTCGCTCGTCTTGAGCCACGGGAACTGGCGGTACAGCGACTCGTCGCCGACCCGGGTCGACAGGTAGAACGACCGCGTCGGCTGGCCGAGCCGCTCGAGCAGCTCGAGGCCGAAGGTCGTCTTGCCGGTACCGGCGCCGCCCTTGATGATGAGCGATCGGCCGCCCTTTCCGCTCAGGAACGACACCACTTCGGGAGGGACCCTCCCGGCCGTCCCGCCGTTCTCCTTGCTCATGTTGCTCTCGGAGCGAGCGGGCGATACGCGGGGCCCGGCGTCCCTCGTACCCTCGAGCGCTCCGCCGGCAAATGGGGGACCGGGGGGACAAAAGCTTTTGGTCGAAAAAGAGGGGGCCCGTCGCCTACGCTGCGGCGGCGCGGCGCGCGGCGTCGCGCGCGAGCGCCAGCGCCCGCAGCAACGGCTCGCCGGGTTCGCCGACGGCCGTCGCGGCGGACGGGTTCCCCCCGCCCTTCGCCTGGAACGCCGCCTTTCCGGCCTCGACGAGCCCGAGCGCCGAGACCCCCGGCGCGGTCGAGCCCACGAACAACGTCCCCTTCCCGTCGCGGTCGGCCGCCAGCAGGACGACCCGGTCCTCGACCTTGCTCAGGATCCTCGACAGGTCCGTGAGGCCCGCCCGGTCGAGGTCGACCCGGGCGGCGACGACCGTGACCTTCCCCGCGACGACGGTGCGGGCCGGATCGGCGAGCAGCTCCTTCGCGACGCTCTCCAGGTCGCCCTTCGTGCGGGCGCGGGCGAGCCGGCGGCTCTCCTCGACCTCGGCGAGCAAGCGGTCGATGCCGTCCGGCAGCTTCTCCGGCGCGACGCCGAGCCGCCGGGCCGCCTCCTTGAGGACCGCCTCGTGCTCCTCGCGGAGCTCCAGCGCCCGTTCGCCGCTCGCGAACGACAGCCGGACGATCCCGTCCTGGATCCGCTCGACATCGAGGAGCTGGACGCCGCCGACCTCGCTCGTGTGGGTGCAGTGGGTCCCGCCGCACGCTTCGACGTCGAACCCTTCGACCTCGACGATCCGGAGCTCCTTGCCCGGAACGGCCCCGCCCTGGTACAGGGTGAACCCGAACCGGCGTTCCGCCTCCGTGCGGTTCTCGAAGTAGCTCTTCACGGGTCGGTTCTCCCGGACGACCGCGTTGACGCGGCGGTCGACGCGCCGCAGCTCCTCGGACGTCGGCGCGCGGTAATGCGTCACGTCGATCCGGGCGACCTCGGGGGCCTTGTGCGCTCCGGCCTGCCAGACGTGCGGCCCGAGCACCTCCCGCAGCGCCCCGTTGAGGAGGTGGGTCGCGGTGTGATGCTGCATCAGCTGCATCCGGCGCCGGGGGTCGATGCGGCCGCGGACGCGGTCCCCGACGTGGAACGGGGAGGGGCGCTCGAGCCGGTGCAGGACGTGAGGTCCCTTTCGCCCGACGTCGACCACTTCCAGCTCGCCAAGATGGCCCCGGTCGGCGACCTGCCCCCCTCCGGTCGGATAGAAGTACGTCCGGTCGAGGACGACGAACGGCCCGTCGGTGTGGACGACGTGGCCCTCGAACGCGACGGTGTACGGGTCCAGGTAGTACTGCACCTCGGTCGCCGGGACGGACGCCGGTACGT
>JASHXN010000145.1 GCA_030043505.1 Thermoplasmata archaeon | reverse complement strand
ACTCCCGGAACTGGGCCCTCGGGACGTGGAAGCCGACCGACGCGGAGTTCGCCTGGATGCGCGACGCCTACCGACGCACGTTCCCGGTGCTGGATGCGCGTCTCGACCGGCTCGTGCAGGCGTTCGAGCGGGCCGGCCGCTGGGACGACACGGTGTTCGTGCTGACCAGCGATCACGGCCAGGCGCTCGGGGACGGGGGCGTCCTGTTCCATGGGATCCGCACCACCGAGCCGCTGCTGCGCGTACCGCTCTGGGTCCGCGCACCGCGCGGCCTCTCCGTCCCCCTTCCCGCCGTCGACTGGGTCTCGCTCACCTCCGTTCGCGGGGCGCTGGAGGCGATGGTCGGTCGCGCGATCGCCGACCGGGGAGGGACCTCCTCCCCCGGTACAGCCGCTTCGCCGTCGGAGCCGATCGCCGTCAGCGATGGGCTGGGCGGCGCGGTCCACGACCATGTGCCGCCGGCGCAGCTGCAGAAGCTCGACCGGCTCGAGGTCGCGGGATACCTCGGCTCGCGTAAGCTCACGCTCGACGTGGCGACCGGCGCCTGTACGCTCGTCGACCTCGAGCGCGACCCGAGCGAAGCGAACCCGGCGGCGGTCGACCCGAGCGGCGACTTGGAGGGCCTCTTCCGGTCGCTCCGCTGGGCCGCCCAGCAGGCGTTCCCGGGCGCGGGCACGGGCGAGCCGACCGTCGACTCGCGGCTCGCCTCGTGGGGCTACGTCTGACCGGCGGGGCCGGCCGGCGGGGCTAGCTTCTCCCCTCGGAGGCTCCAGTACTCCTCCGAGCGGCGGGCCAGCTCCCGGAACGCCGGGAACGTCCGGTGGCCCCAGGACGCCTCGAAGGCGTCGAGCGCCGGCTTGAGCGCGTACCAGTCGATGACGGCCAACGTGCCGAGGGTCTCGATCAGCGTCCGTTCCTCGACCAGGCCGAACTGGGCCATCATGGCCGCGGACTCGTACCGGATCACGAACGCGCGGACCTCGAACCCGTCCGCCGACTCAACGAACCCGTCCCATCCGGTCCGGACGCGCTGGGCGACCAGATCGCGGACGGTCTTGCGCTGGAGCACGAACTCCCGGTCCGTCATCTGCTCGGCGATGTGGAGGAGGACTTGCGCCTGGTTCTGGCGGGCGACCAGTTCGGTCTGGCGGTTGGCGATCTCGACGAGGCGCGCATTCTGCCGCATCTGCAGGTAGATGAACGGGATCCCGAGGATCACGGAGACCGCGCTGGCGCCGCTGAGCACGAGGAGAATCGTCGTGAGGTCGTCCATCGATGCCGAGCCGGGAACCCGGAGTCGCCCTTAACGGCGGGCAACCCAGCTCGGCCCGCCCGCCGCCGGCGAGCGTCCGGGACGAACGCTTCTTCCGAACGGGGCGCTACGCCCGTCCGCGGATCACGCATGGCCGAGATGCACGGGCTGGCCCGTTGGGTCGTCAACCACCGGACGGAGGCCCGCGCACGGCGGGTCCTCGCGCGCCTGGGAACTCACCTGGCCGTGCCCGCCGACGCGCGGCTTCTCGAGCTCGGGTCCGGCGGAGGCGGATTGCTGGCGCAGCTGGTCGAGCGCTACCGGCCCGCGACGGCCGTCGGGACCGACTTCGACCCGCGTCAGGTCGAGGTCACGCGCGGGTTCCTGACCGCACGCTGGGGCTCCCTCCCAGCCAGCGTCGACCTTCGGGTCGCCGACGCCGCCGCGATCCCGTTCCCGGACGGGACGTTTGACGTCGTCTTCGCGATGCTGGTCCTGCATCACGTCGAGGACCATCACCACGACTACGTCCGCCGGCCGCTCGCCCTGCGCGAGGTCCGCAGGGTCCTGAAGCCCGGGGGCCGGTTCGTCTACTCCGAGATCTTCGGTCGGGTCGAGACCCGCGCAACGGTGCTCGAGCTCGGGTTCGTCGAGGAGTTCCGCCGGTCGACCTGGCGGGGAGACCTCGGCGTCTACCGGGCCCCGACCGTCGGCTAATCCGCCGCCGTTACGGGGCGCCTGGGGCCCTCTCCCCTTCGGGCCCGGGGAGGTGCAGCAGCCGTGGCTGCAGCGCGGTGAGCAGGCGTAGGTCGTGGACGCTCAGGCGAAGGTCCCGTGCGCCCGTGTCGAGGTACGGTGTCCGGGGCCGGCTCGCCTCGAGCCCGAGCGCCCGGCCGACCTCAGGGTACTCCCAGACGTGCCGCGCGAACCGGTCCGTGCTCGGAACGTTGTCGGCCGCCCCATCCTGGACCGCCCAAGGCGGCCGCATCACCCCGCGGCAGTCGACATCGACCCCGAACACCTTCCACCGCTCGGGCGGGTCGAGGACGACGCCCCACCCGACCCACGTCGGGCCGCGGGGCGACGCCTGGGCGAACAGCACCGGCTGACCGGCGAGCTTGCCGCGGACCCGGGCGTCGTCCCAGTGCGAGCTTCGGCCCGGGAGGAGTCCGCGCGCGATGCGCTCATCCTCGAACCCGAGGATGACCCAGGCGACCGTCCCGGACGGGGCGACGGCGAGGAGCCGGCCGAGCACGTCGCCGTCCGTGCCTGCCGAGCGTTCCATCGCCTTCCGTTCAGGGCGGGCGGCGCCGCCGCGCGCCGTCAGTGCGTTCGGGGGCAAGACGGTGGCGACGCCCGCTCCGCGGGCCCGCCGTGCGGAGGTCGGTCCGCCGACAGATTATTACGCGCTCCCGCGCCGGTCCCGCCGGGCGGGCCGGCTTGGCCGCGGAAAGGTCTCAAGAGCTGCGGGACGGGCTCGCGACCGTCACGTCCGGGACGCTGGCCGTCATCCTCGGCAGCGCGTGCCTGGTCATCTTCACGTTCTTCTCGAGGGTCCTCCTCGTCCGCACCGCGGCCGCCGACTGGAACTCGCTGTCGATCGAGATCACCCTCTCGACCGTCCTGGTCTCGATCGGCGCGCTCGGGCTTCCCGACGCGGTCGCGCGCAGCCTCCCGCATGCGGCGACGCCCGCCGAGCAGCGCACGATCGTCCGGGTCGCGGTCGTCGCGACCCTGGGGGTCGGCGCGGGGATCGCGGCCGGGCTCTGGATCGCCGCGCCTCGGGTCGCTGGGGCCCTCGGGATCGGGAACCTCACGGTCGGCCTCCACTTCTTCGCCCTGGCGGTCTTCTTCCTACTCGTCTCGGGCGTCGTGGCCGGGATCTTCCGGGGGTACTCGGACGTCGTCCCGAACGCCGTCTTCCTGCAAACGATCTCCCCGGGCCTCTTCCTCGCCTTCCTCGTCCTCGCGCTCAAGCTGCCGGCTGTCGGCCTGACGTACACGTCGGCGCTGACGGCCTACGTCGCGGCGAACGGCGTGACGCTGGCAGGGCTCGTGGCCTACCTCGCCTGGCGGCTCCCCCGCGTCCTGCCCCCGGGCCCGCGCGAGATCGGCGCGGGAGTGCGGCTGTGGCGGTTCACCGCCCCGATCTTCGTCGCCTCCGTCCTCCTCACGGTCTCGGGGCTCGGGGACACGCTCGTCCTCAGCGTCGACGCCTCGTCCCAGGTCGGCCTGTACACCGCGACCCTCACGCTCGCGCGGCTGCTGCCGATCGGCGTCACGGCCGCGGCGTACATCTTCCTCCCCGTCGCGACCCGGTTCCTTCGCGGCGACAACCCGGCCGCCGTCCGTCGGATCTACGTCACGATCACGAAGTGGTTGCTCGTGTTCTCCCTCCCGCTCGGGCTCCTGTTCCTCCTGCTGCCGGGACGCTCGCTCACGTTCGTCTACGGCGCGTCGTACGGCCACGTCGTCCTGCCCCTGCAGCTCGCGGTCGCCGGGGCATTCCTCGCGACGCTCCTCGGGCCGGCCTACGCCACCGTGATCGCGTACGGACGCGTCGGCTGGCTGGCCCTCAACGCTGGAGCGGCGACCGCCGTCGACGTCGTCTTCGCGCTCGAGCTCGTCCCCCGCTACGGCTACGTCGGCGCCGCGCTGGCCTGGGGCTCGTCGACGTTCCTGCTCGCGGCGCTCTGCCTCGTCGAGCTCGCCTACTTCGACGGGGTGCATCCGTTCCGCCGGCACGTGATCGTCCCGTTCGTCGCGACGGTGGTACCGGCCGCCGTCGCGTTCGTCCTCCTGCACCCGCTCCTCCACGGGGTTGCCCTACCGATCGCGGGAATCGCCGTGGCGGGAGGTTTCGTCGTGGCGGTCCTGGTCACCCACAGCCTGGACGACGGCGACCGTCTCTTGCTCGCCGCGATCGAGCAACTCCTCGGCCACCAGCTCCCGCTCGTCCGGCGCCTCGCCCGGTGGACCGGGAACGTCGGTCGCTGACCGGGTCTGACCCACCGTGCCTAGGTCGCGCCGGCCACGGGGTCCGGGCGGGCGCCGCGGGCCGTCGCGGACGCCGACTGGCTCCAGCCGAGCGCAAGATGGGCTCCGCGTTCGGTGAGCTCGAACACCCCGCTCGGTCGGTCCAGGAGCAACAGGCCGGATCCGATCGCCTCGTCGGCCGAGGCCATCAGCGCAGCCGGGAGCTCGTGGTAGGTCGGGAAGACGAACAGCTCGAGCAGCTCGACCGCCGGGGACCGGGATCCCGACAGTGCCACGTGGGAGTGATGGGCGCCGAGATCGCGGAGGATCCGGGGGGCGAACTGCGGGGGGATCATCCGCAGGTCGTACGGGCAGAGGAACCGGCAGGTGCCCCGGGGCTGTCCGTCGAGCCAGGCTTCGTACTCGAGGTGATCCGGGAAGTTCGTGCCGTCGATCGAGCGGCTCAGCGTGTCCGCCCCCGCCGTGACGCCGTCCGGGTGCGCGGCGAGGAACGC
>JASHXN010000144.1 GCA_030043505.1 Thermoplasmata archaeon | reverse complement strand
GACGACATCGACCGAGACTCTCTCGGGGACGCCGGCGTACTTGAGTCTGGCGCGCGGAACGGCGTTCACCGTTCACCGGGACCTTCCACGACGAAAGCGGCCGGGTTCTCTTCGCTACGTGCTAGGATGCTCCCCGTTCGCCTGGGGTTTTCATCCGATCGCTGCCGGGGCGGGCGACCGCGACGAGGAGCGTCGATGGCGCGACCGACTCGAAGCTGCGGCCCGCACCGGGCACGGCCTGGACGTTCGGCTCCGCCTGACGGTGGGCCGCCGGGCGGCCCCGGAGCTTCGAGCGGAGGCGGACGACCCACGCACCCGAGCTTGGTTCGAGCGGACCTTCACGAGCGTCTATCCGCCCGGGAACTGGCGCCGCGCCCCGGCCGTTCTTCGGTCACCCTCCCAGGTTCGGTGGGTCGCCCGTCGCCGCAGGCTTCCGGGGGAACTGGGGGCCGCGGTGCCGGAACCTGGAACGCTGCTGCAAGCCCTGCGGATGGCGCTCGGCACGGCGCCACGAGGGGCGGCTCTGACCATCGCGGTGGAACCGGTGGTCCCCAACCGCCTGGGTCGACTCGTCGATTGGTTCGTCCCTCCTGCGAGCCCACCGGACTCAAAGTCCGCGACCCGTCGAAGGTCCCCCTCGGCTCCCCTCCCGTCGGATCCGATGTCGCCACGGGAACTGCTGTGGCGCGTGGCGATGCAGTTCGAAGGAGGCTCCCGCGACGATCCCGCCGACGCCGGCGGTTTCGCGGCGGCGTCGACCGTCCTGGATGGGGAAGGCTTCCGCTGGGTCCGCGCGGCGGGGGACGCCCCCGGTCAGATTCTGCTGAACACCCCCGAGCTTCTCGCGCTCCTCCCCGTTCCGGGCGGCCCGGAGTCCGAGGCGCCGCTCGGCCCCGGCGGGATCCCGCTCGGACACACCGCCGCGGGAACCGTGGTCGAGCACGCCGTCGAGCCGGGCCAAGGCCGACATCTGATGCTGGTCGGCGAAACCGGGATGGGGAAGAGCTCGCTCGAGGTCGCGTTCGCCGCGCGGGCCGCTAGCTCCGCCCGACTTCTTCTCCTCGATCCGTTGGGCGAGACCGCCGGGGCCGTCCGGCGGGAACTCGACCGGAAGCGGCTCCCGTACTCCTGGATCGCACCGGGCGCGGTCGGCGTCGGGATCAACGCGCTCGGGTCGGCCGGCCGAGCGCTCGGCGTCGATCCGGTCCGGGGAGAGCGGGAGCTTTCGGCCCTCGTGCAGACCTTCCGTCGGGTCCGCGCCGGCCGCTACGCGGAGGGCCCGTTCTGGGGACCCCGGCTCGAGGAGATGCTCGGGCGGGCGCTCCGGGCCGCGGCGTCCGTTCCCGGAGGGACCCTCGAAGACGCCCACGCCATGCTGGCGCGCGCTGACGACGGTCGGGGTCTCGTACCTCCGGGGGCCAGCGCCGCCTGGCGCGACCTCGCCGCACGGGTGCGGGCGAGACCGGAGGACGCCGAAGGGGCGCGGCGCCTCCTCTTCGAGGTCGTCCGGGACCCTACGCTCGTCGCGCTGCTCGCCTCGCGAACCCCTCCGTTCGACTTCGGAGAGCTGCTCGGATCGTCGTCGGCCGTCCTCTTCGCCGGTTCCGCAGGGACGGTAGGAGAGTCGACGGCCCGGTACCTCCTGTCGACGTACCTCGCCCTTCTCTGGTCCGAACTCCTCGCGGACCGAGCCCCGCGCAAGACGTTCGTGGTGCTGGACGAGGTCCAGTGGTTCGCGCACGAGGGACTCACGGAGATGCTGCGGCTTTCGCGGCGGTTGAACGTCCACCTGGTCCTGGCGACCCAGAGCCTGGAATCGCTCCCGGAGGAGGTCGCTGAGTCGGCCCGGACGAACGTGGCGGACTGGGTCCTCTTCCGCGGAGGTGCCGGGGGACTCCGCGACCTGTTGCGCGGGCTGCCGACGGTCCGGCCGGAGCTGGTCGGCTCCTTGCCGAGGGGAGAGGCGCTCCTCCTGACCGGCAAAGGTGAGCGCGTACGCTGGGCGAAAGCAGCCCGGCTCCCCCTGGACTTAACCGTCCCTCCGGACGGACGACCTCACGGTGCACCCCCCGCTAGCCGACCGGCGGCTCCTCCGGGAAGCGAGATCCCGGTCGTGCCCGCGCTCCTCGCATGGGCTCAGGCACACCCTCCCGCGGGGACGGGTTCGCGCCGGCTCGAAGTCCCGCTCCGCGAGCTGCGGAGCGGTGCCGGGTTCTCCGAGGCAGCGATCCGCGCCCTCGGCGGGGAGCTCGGCCGTCGGGGGGCGCTCGTCGCCCGTCGCCGGGACCCGAACGGACCGACCTGGATCGTCGATCCCGAGCGATTGGACGCCTCTCCCGCGGCCGGTTCCAGCCCGCCGAGCTCTTCGGCTCCGACAAAACCCCTTTAGTGAGGAAGCGAAGTGTACGGACGATGGACTCCACCCCACCGGCGGCGCCGTCGCCGCCCGACGGGGCGGGCGCAGCGGCCGTCGCCTCCACCACGATCGACCGGTGCCCGACCGGGATCGAGGCGCTGGACGCGATCCTCGCGGGCGGGATCCCCCGCGGGAACGTCGTGCTCGTCGCGGGGAGCGTCGGGACCGGCAAGACGACCCTCACCCTAGAATTTCTGATCCGGGGGGCGGAGCGGGGCGAGCGCTCGCTGTTCCTGTCCGTGACGGAGGCGAGCGCCAAGCTGGTGCAGAACGTCGCCTCGTTCGAGTTCTTCCGGACGAGCCTGATCGAGGACGGCTCGCTCGTGCTCGTCGACCTTCCGCCGATCATGGCGAAGCTCGGCTTCGACCGCGACGAGCTGTCGCACGAGGACCTCGACCTCCTGCTCCGGACGATCCGCGACCTCGTCCAGGCGCTCGGGGTCCGTCGGCTCGTGCTCGACAGCATCACGTCGCTCGGCTACCGGATCCCCCGGGACGAGCAGCTCCGCGACTTCCTCCTCCGCCTCGGCGAGGTCCTCTCGGACGCCGACTGCACGACCCTCATCGTGTCGGAGATCTCGCCCGAGCCGGGCCGGTACTCGGCGCGGGGCGTGGAGGAGGCGATCGTCGACGGGATCATCCTGCTCCGCAACATGCGGCGGCTCGGCGACATCCTGCGGGTGCTGCAGGTCGTCAAGATGCGGGGGACCCCGCACTCGCGGGCCCTCTACGTGGTCGAACTGACGCCGATCGGGATCCTGCTCGCCCCCCACCTGAAGGGCGGGCGCGCCGTGGAGGAGTGAGGGCGCCGTGCCGCAGGCCGACATCGGCGAGCGGATCCGCGCCCTGCCGAACGGCACCGCGGTCGCGCTGAAGCTCGATTCGCGCGAGTACGCCGACCACTACTTCGCGTTCCTGAACGCGACGCTCCGCGACCTGGGGAGCGAACCGGACGTCCACACGATCTACGTGGCGGTCACGAGCCCGGCGGCGTTCGTCTGGTCGCTCGCGCAGGCGCTGGACGTCCCGGTCGAGCGGATCTCGTTCGTCGACGCGATCAGCCACTTGATGATGCGGTTCGACGGCGCCCTGCCGAACGCGACGTACGTCGAGAGCCCCCGCGCGCTGGA
>JASHXN010000143.1 GCA_030043505.1 Thermoplasmata archaeon | reverse complement strand
CGCCCGGGCCTCGCCGATCGACGCGTCGACCGGTCCGGTCTCCAATCCCGACGCCCGCAGCCGGGCGCCGAACGCCTCCACCTGCGTGAGCCGGCCGGCGAGCGCCTGCGCCGCCCCGCGGCGCCGGACCGCCTCCTCTTCGAGACGACTCGCCGCGCGGTAGGCGTCCAAGTACTGCGAGGTGCGGGCGAGGTGCTGCGCGTTCTCCAGGTCCCCGCGCATCGTGCCGAGGTCGAGGCCCATCGCCTCCAGCTCGACCAGGGCGAGCTTCGCGTGCGAGACGGCCTCCTCGCTCCGGAGCAGCTGCTGCTGCTGGGAGCGGGTGCGGATCTCTTGCGAAGCGCGGGCGGCCCGGACGAAGTCGCCCATGTTGAAGATCTGCTGGACCTCGTCGATCTGGCGCTGGATCTCCTCGCCCGCGCCGCCCATCGAGGCGAGGACGCGGACCTCTCCTTCGAGCGTCTCGACCAGACCGGAAGCGTGGGCCGCGAAGACGGCGCCGAAGTCCCGCTCGGCGTGCCGCAGGCTCTCCAGCGCGCTGAGCAGGTCCTCCTTGACCCGGAGCGAGACGTCCGCGTCGGCGAGCTCCCGGCGCACCGGCGTGGCGAG
Source organism: Thermoplasmata archaeon (assembly GCA_030043505.1). The sequence continues at coordinate 2,359 of JASHXN010000143.1, read as the reverse complement.
CGCCTCGTCGGGGAGGTCGGCGAACGACTTCTCCATCTCCTCGACCCGGCGCGCGACGAACGGGCCGGCGGCGGCGCGGAGCGCGACCTCGGCGCGGGCGAGCGCGTCGGCCGCTCCGACCAGGTCGCCCGTGTCGAGCTTCGCGCGCCCGTCGGCGAGTTCCCGCTCGGCGTCGGGCGGGGCGAAGCCGCGCTCGGACGCGAACGCGCGCGCCTTGTCGAGCGCCTTCCACCGTTCGAGGAAGAACCGCACCGCGCCGGTGCCGAGGTCGCGGACGGCGGCGCGCAGCGCCTCCTGCGCCGGGGCGACCTCCGCCTTCTCGAGATGCCGGCGCACCCGGGCGAGCTCCGCGTCGACGGACGTGGAGGCGAAGCCGACGCCGCGGAACCGGCCGACCATCTCCTCGAGGCTCGCGAGCTCGTCGCGCGTCGCGTCCAGGTCGACCGTCAGGCCCCGGACCTTCTCCAGCGCCTCCTGGCTCGCGGCGAGCGCTTCCGAGTAGATCTTCAACCGTAACGCCTCGCGCGCCCGGTTCATCGCGGAGAAGACGTCGCGCGGGTCGCGACCCAGGCGGCGCGCGTTGGCGAGGCGGGGCCGGACCTCGTCCAGCAGCCCCGCCACGACGGCGACGATCGGCTCTTCGACGGCGGAGCGGGCCTCCGTGAGGATCCCGGCGATCTCGTCCGGCGCCGCAACCGGAAGACGGGCGAGCGCGACGTCGACGGTGGCGCGCGCGGGCGCCGGGTCGACGCCGAAGTCCGAAAGCTGTCCGAGCGAGCCGCGGAGCCCTTCGATCGACTGGACGGCCTTCGTGCGGAGCGCGTCGGCCAGCTCGCGCGACGCCGACTCCAGCCTCGCGACGCTCGCGGGCCAGGCGCCGGGGGCGGCATCCGCGTCCGTGGCGAGCGCCTGGTCGACCGGTTGCGACGAAACGCCGAGCTCCTCGGCGACGGCGCGGAGGCGGCCGGCAAGGTCCCGGCCGCGCTGCCGGCGCTCGGCGATCTCGGGGAACCGGTCGCGCACGGTCGCGAGCACCGCGGCGAGCGCTTCGGCGACCTTGCCGTCGCGGACGAACACTTCGGGGTCGGGGAGCGCCCGCTCGAGCTCGGTCAGGCGAGAACCGGTCAAACCGGCCCAGCGGGCGAGGTCGAGCGCTTGGGCGCGCGCGTTCTCGATCTGCTCGCGGGCCGACTGACGAAGACCGTCGTCGACCGCCGCGAGCCGGCCCAGCGTCTCCGCCCACGGCGCCCCGGGGGGCGGGTGCGCCAGCGCGGCGAGCTCATCGCCGATCGCCGAGGGAACCGCGACCCCGCCGTCCTTCAACCGGCTCGCGAACTCCTCCGAGCGTTTGCGACGACCTTCGATCGCCGCGGGGACGGTGGTCGCGAGCTGCTCGAGCAGCGCTTTCGCTTGGGCCTGCAGTTGGTCCCAGTCGGTGCGGCGGGCGAGCTCGCGCAGCTGCTCCTGCTTCTCCGCGACTCCGGCCGGCGAGATCCCGAGTTTGGCCAGCTGCGCGAGGCGCTCGTCGACCTCCTTCTGGACCGCTTCAGCCGCCTGCCGTCGCTTGCGCAGCTCGTCGGCCTTCTCCTGGAGAATTCGAGTAAGACGAGACGAAGGGAGAGGCCCGAGGCCTCCTGGACCGGACGTCGCTCTCCCCCCTGACAGCCGTGCCCTTCCCGGCGGCCGGTTCAGGGCGCCGACATCGCTTCGATGCTCGGGCTCCCTTATAAATCACACGAGGGAAATCGGGCGCACCCGCCCCGGCCGGTTACGACCGGAAGATCCGCCGCTTCCCCATCGCGTCGATGTACTGGACCTCGCCGCCCGGGGCGAGGCCGGCGCGCGCCTCGTCGTCGACCGCCATCTGGAACGTCTCGTACGTCTCGAGGTCCATCAACTGGACCTCGGTGGCGCTGAGCGACAGCACCTGGGCGTTGCGCTTGCCGATGATCGGTACCTGGACCTTGTGCTTCACCGGGAAGACGACGCTCCGCTTCGAGCCGTCGAAGAGTCCGACCGCGTCGATGCGGGCCTTCGCTTCCCCGTGCTTCCCGGGTTTGGACGTCTGAATGCTCAGGATCCGGCACGGCTCTTCGTCGATGAGCATGTACCGGCCCTCCTTCAGCTCCCGGACTTCCTGTTGGGTCCACGCCATCGACTTGCTCGGTAGCTCGGACGGCCGGGCGTCCTTAACGGTTGCCTAAGGTTCTACCGAGACGCTCGACCTCGCGGTCGTCAGTTCTGCGACGGAGCACCCACGCCGGCCGGGCGGGGAGCTTCCGCCGAGGGACCGGCGGAAGCCGCCGGCTCCGGATGCGGAAGAGCTTGGCCGCAGCCGCCGCAAAAGAGGCCGTGGCCG
>JASHXN010000142.1 GCA_030043505.1 Thermoplasmata archaeon | reverse complement strand
GGGTCCCACCAGTACCGCCGGTCGGGGGCGTCGAGGTCGATCCGACCCCCTCCGTCCACGTACGCCTTCCCGAGCCGCCGGACGGCCGGATCCGCCGTGCCTCCGCGCGTGCCGAGCCGGCGGAACGCCGCCGTGGCCCCGTCCGCCCCTTCCCGCGTGGCGGCGTCGACTCCGGCACCCTCGACGGCGAGCAGTGTTCGGCGAGCGAGCGCGAGTCGGCCGGCCAGGACCTTCAGCTCCGACTCCGCCGGCAGGAGGACGCGGGTCAGGAGCTCCGGCACGCCCGGTTCCGCGGAGGGTAAAGTTCCCCCGAGCGCGACGGCCGCCCCCTCCAGCTCGCCCACGGCGAGGTCGTGGGCCTCGCCCGACAGCTGCACGAAGCCGACGATCACGACGGAGTTGACGCCTCCCAAGCGGCGAGCTGCGCGCGGATGTGCGCTGTGTGGCTCCCTTCCCAGTACGCCTGACCGCAGCGGGTGCACCGGTAGATCGGGACCCCCTGGGAGATCACTCCGGCGGGTATCGCGGTCAAGAGCCCGGTCCGCTCCTCGGGGCGAACGGAGACGAGGGACCCGTTGCACCGACCGCACCGCACGAAGCTGGGGCGCCCCGGAACCGACGGCCACGCCGCCCGCAGCGCGCGCCACTGCTCGGCGATCGCCGGACTCTCGACGAAGAACGCGGCGCGGGCCCGCCGGCTGAGCTGGCGGTCCCGGGTCAGCACGACCCGCCCCTCGCGCTCGGCCTGCGCGATCACCTCGTCGTCGGTCCTGCCCCGGACGTACGCGGCGTCGCACCCGACGAACCGGAGGTACCGAGCCAGGCGACCGAGCATCTCGTCGACCAACCACGGCGGAGGGTCCACGACCCCCCCTAGCGGGCGACCCGGCAAAACCGTTGGGGGCCCGGACGACGGGCGCTCCGACCCCCGACCGGCGTCGGATCCGCTGTCTCCTCTTATAGCGCGAAACCTGTGCGAGCCGAGTTGGCCGTGACCCGCCTGTTCGGCACCAACGGGATCCGCGAGATCGTCGGGGAGGTCCTGACCCCGGCGTTCGCCACCCGGATCGCGAACGCGATCGCGACCGTGGCTCCGCGCGACCGACCGGTGGCGGTCGGCTGGGACGGACGCACCTCCAGCCTTGCGCTCGCCCGGATCGTCGAGTCCACCTTCGCGCTCAGCGGGCACCGGGTCATCGAGTTGGGCCTGCTCCCGACCCCCGCGATCCAGTACAGCGTCCCCCGGGTCGGCGCAGGCTTCGCGGTGATCGTCACCGCCTCCCACAACCCTCCGGAGTTCAACGGGTTCAAGTGCATCGCCGCCGACGGCCTCGAGGCGCCTCCCGAGGTGGAGGGCCAGATCGAGGCGGCGTACGACGCGCTCGCCGCCGCCCCCGCGCGGTACGCCGAGGTCGGCGAGATCGACCGCGACGGCCTCGGCGCCGACCGCTACCTGCGCGGGATCCTCGACCGCGTCGACCGGAAGCGGATCGTCGCGCGACGCTTCCACCTCGCGCTCGACTGCGGGAACGGGGCGTCCGTGCCGACGAGCCCCCGCCTGCTCCAACGGCTCGGGTGCCGGACCGTCACGCTGAACGGCCACGTCGACGGGACGTTCCCGGGGCGCCGGTCGGAGCCGACCGAGGCGAACGTCGCGGACCTGCGGCGGCTCGTCCCGGCCGTCGGGGCGGAGCTGGGGGTCGCGCACGACGGCGACGCGGACCGCGCGGTCTTCGTCCGGGCGGACGGCTCGTTCGTCCCCGGGGAGACGATGCTCGCCGCCCTCGCGCGGGACGCGGTCGAGCGGGCGCACGGCGGGACGGTCGTCGTCCCGGTCTCCACCTCCCGCTCGGTCGAGGACGCCGTCGCCCCCGTCGGGGGCAAGGTCCTCTACACCAAGGTCGGCTCCCCGTCCATCGTCCGCGCGATGCGCGAGCACGGGGCGGTCCTCGGCGGCGAGGACAACGGGGGTCTCGTCTTCCCGGCGTTCCAGCTGGCGCGCGACGGCGCGATGACGCTGGCCGCGACGCTCGATGTGCTGGCCCGCCGCGAGCTGTCGCTCGCGGAGCTCGTCCGGGACGTTCCGGCCTACCCGCTGGTGAAGGAGACGGTCGCCTGCCCGGTCGCGCTCCGCACGGAGGTGCTGCGCCGTCTCGCCGAAACGTTCGGCCGGACCGGGGAGCGGCTCGAGACGCTCGACGGCGTGAAGCTGTACACGGACCGGGGCTGGCTGCTCCTCCGCCCGTCGGGCACGGAGGCGATCTTCCGGGTCTCGGCGGAAGGGAAGAACGCCGCGGACGCGCGCGCGCTGGCGGACCGCGGGATCGGAGCGGTACGGGACGCGCTCGGCGCCGTCGGCGCCCCGGCGTGATCGGCCGTCCTAGCGGACGAGCGGACCGACGACGAACAGCCCGAAGAACAACAGCGCCAGCACCGCCGCGGTGAGCCCGGCCATCCGGCGCTCGCCGTGGCGGGCGAACGCCGCCGTCCCCGCGACGACCCGCACGACCGGCGTCGCGATCAGCGCGAACGTGCCGAGGGCGAGGTAAGCGGTCGGCGTCCCGTGCGCGAGCCCCGACCCTAACGCGCGTACGTCCAGGT
>JASHXN010000141.1 GCA_030043505.1 Thermoplasmata archaeon | reverse complement strand
GATGCTCTTCGTGAACCAGTACTACCACGAGCGGTACGGCGGCGAGCTCCTCCTCGTCTTCGACGACACGATCGGCTCGGAGGAGAAACGGGTCGAGCCGGAGTTCTTCGACCTGATCCTGGGCGACCTCGACCTGGCCGGGATCCGGGTCGACCAGGTGCTGTACAAGTCCGACCGGATCCCGAACCACTACCCGTGGGCGCGGCGGGTGATCGAGAAGGGAGGGGCGTACGTTTGCCGGTGCCCCGCCGAGCAGCTGCGCGAGAACCGGGCGGAGGGACGCGCGTGCCCCGAGCGGAGCCAGACGGTCGCCGAGACGCTCGACGGCTGGGAGAAGATGCTCGGCGGCGCCTACGCTCCGGGCGAGGCGGTGCTCCGCCTGCGGACGAACCTCGCCGATCCGGACCCGGCGTTTAGGGACCGCGTGCTGTTCCGGCTCAGCGATCTCGACCACCCGCGGGTCGGCCGCAAGTACCGGGTCTGGCCGCTCCTCGAGTTCTCCTGGGCGGTCGACGACATCGAGCTCGGGATCACCCACGTCGTCCGGGGCAAGGACCTCGTCGTCGAGGACCGGATGCAGCAAGCGATCTGGGGCTTGCTTGGGATCCACGGACCGCCGTTCCTGCACTGGGGGATCCTGCGCGTGCGCGAGGCGAAGGTCTCCAAGAGCAAGTCCTACCGCGAAGTGAAGAGCGGCGAGTACGACGGCTGGGCGGACCCGAGGACCTGGTCGCTCCGCTCGCTCGACCGACGCGGGATCACCATGGACGCGCTGCGGGAGTTCACGCTCTCGTTCGGGCTGTCGCTGACCGACATCGAGGTCCCCGCCGAGACGCTGTACGCGGAGAACCGGCAGCGGATCGACGCCACGACGGCGCGACGCTCGTTCGTGCCGGACCCGGTCCGGCTGACGGTCGACGGCTACCCGTTCGACCTCGCGGAGGTCGTCCTGGGCAACCACCCCGAGCACGCGGAGCTGGGCACGCGGACCGTCCGCGCGGGTCCGGAACTGTACCTGGGTCGGAAGGACCTGGAGGAGCACGCGGGCGCCGAAGTCCGGCTCAAGGACCTGGTGAACGTTCGGCTCCCGCCGGTGATCCCGCCGACCGGGGAGGGCCCGGTCACCGCGACGTTCACCAGTCGGCCCAACCAGAAGCTGCCGAGGCTGACGTGGGTCGGCGCGCCGGGCTCGGTCGAGGTCGACATCTTCGAGGTCGACGGCACCCACCGCAAGGGCCGGGGGGAAGCGGCGCTGGCGGGAGCCCATCCTAGGGACGTCTTCCAGTTCGAGCGGGTCGGTTTCGTGCGAGTGGACACCGGGCCTCGTCTGCCGGGAGCGCCGGTCCGCGTGGTCTTCGGCCACCCGTGAACCGTCCGCCGACGGGTTTTTCCCCCGGAGGAACCTCCGGACCGACGATGCGGTTCCTCCACACGTCGATCACGGTCCGCAACCTCCCCGAGAGCCTTCGGTTCTACACCGAGGTCCTGGGTCTGGTCGCGGACGGGGGTCGGGCGATCCCCGAGAACCACGCGGAGATCGCCTTCGTGAAGGACCCCGAGAGCGGAGCGCGGGTCGAGCTCACGTTCTGGGAGGGGAAGACGTCGTTCGACGTCGGCGAGCAGCTCGACCACCTCGCGTTCGAGGTCGACGACCTCGACAGGTTCCTCGCCGCGGCTCGGGCCCGCGGCGTCCGCGTCGCCAAGGAGCCGTACCGCCTCGCGGGAGGGTCGCACCGGATCGCGTTCGTCCTCGACCCGAACGACGTCTGGATCGAGCTGATCGAACGCGGCCGGTCCGGCGGGTAGCGGGCGCACGGTGGCCGAGCCGGCGCGGCCCGAACCCCCGACGCGGCGGCCGCTCCTGGCGGTGCTCGTCGCGACGTTCTTCGTCCGGTTCGGGTTCGGGATCACGGTCGCGGTCTTCGCGGCGTACATCACCCATCGCTCGACCGGACTCTCCGGGAGCGATGTCGGCACGGCGGGGCTCGTCAGTGCTCTGGCGCCGATCGGGGAGTTCTCGACGGTGCTGTTCAGCGGAGTCGCCGCCGACCGCTGGGGACGGTTCCCGGTCCTCTTCGCCGGGATGGGCGGCGCGGCGGCGCTGTTCGTCTGGATCGCGACGACCCGCTCCCTGCCCGCCCTGGGCGCGGCGAACCTACTGTTCGGGGTGGCGAGCGGGGCGATCCTCGCCGCGAGCCTGGCGGTGATCGCCGACCGGGCGGCGCTGGATGCGCGAGGCTACGAGATGGGTCGCTTCGACGCGATGAACCTGTTCGGATGGATCGGCGGGTTCGCCTTCGGCCTCGGCTCGGAAGAGTTCGTCCCCAACGACCACCTCTCGTGGTTGTTCCTCGCGGGCGCGGCGGCGATCGTCGTCGGGCTGCTCACCGGTTGGCGCCTCCGCCGGGGCGCGGAGATCGTTCGACCCGGGCGATTCTCCTCCTTCCGCCACATCGTGCGCACGGCGGTCCGCCGGACCGTGTTGGTCGTGACGTTGCCGTGGTTGGCGATCTACGCCTTGCTAGGAACCGCGCTTTACTTCCTCAGCACGGCAGCGTCCGGCGTCGGGATCCGGCCGGCCTACCTCGCCGTTGCGATCGCCGTGGGAGGATCGCTCCTCGTCGTGAGCCAGCCGTACTTCGGCCGGCTCGCCGACCGGGCCGGCCGCACGACGATGATGACGGTCGGGGCGGTCGGGTTCCTGATCGTGCTCCTGTTCGCCAGCCTGCTGGTCCGCTACGGGGCGCAGCCCGCGCTGATCGCCGGCGTCGGCGTGGGCGTCCTGCTGGCGCTGGCGTACGGTCCCGCCGCGCTCTCGGCGCTGGCCGACCTCGCCGTCACCGAGGGCCGGGCGACGACGATGGCGATCTACTCGCTCACGATCTCGCTCGGGATGTTCGTCGGCCTGCTCGCCTCGACGGCGCTGTACAGTCGCTTCGGCTCCGAAGGGCTGTACCCGTACTTCGGGGCGATCGCCGCGGTCCTCGCCGGCCTCACCGCGGCCCGGTGGGTCGAGGCCCGCGCCGCTACGATTCCGGTTCGATGATCAGGTGCCGCACCACCGGGTAGGCGGCCCGGACCGACGCCGAGACCTGGTCGATCGTCGTCTCGAGCTGGTCGGTCGTCAACCCATCCTGGAAGTTGATCCGCAACGCGACGAGCGCGTCGTCCGGTCCCAGCTGCATCGACTGGATCGAACGGACGCGGGCGACGCGAGGGTCGCGCTCCACCAGGCCGAGGACCTCCCGCGCGAGCTGCGGGGCCAGCGCCCTTCCGACGAGGTACTCCCGGCTCTCCGCGCTGAGCACGAAGCCAGTCGCGACGAGCAGCACCCCTTCCGTCGCCGCCACCGCGCCGTCGAGCGCCTCGACGTGCGTCTCGTAGATCGCGAGCAGGCCCGCGAGCGCGATCACGGCCCCCACGACGGCGACCGCGTCCTGGTAGAACACCGATTTGAGCCCCTGGTGCGGCGATTCGAGCAGCCCGAGGAGCGTCTCGCGGCCGAGCCGAAGTTCGCGCAGCGTCACGGAGATCCCGATCGCGCTCGCGACCAGGGTCGCCGCGACGACGGCGACCCCTTCCAGCAGGTGGCCGATCGGCCGCGGATCGGCCCACTGGTCGATGCCGGTGACGAGCGCGACGATCCCCGCGATCGTGAAGGTGACGACGATCGACACGAACGCCCAGAAGAACCGCTCCTTTCCGAAGCCGAACGGATGCTGCAGGTCCGCGGGGCGGCGGGAGAGGCGAAGGCCCCAGAGCAACAGCGCGCTCCCGACCAGGTCGGTGGCGGTGAGGATCGCCTCCGCCAGGATCGTTCGGCTCCCCGAGAGGGCCGCGATGTACAGGTTGGCGACGAACAGCGTCGCGTTGAGCAGGAGCGTGCTGACGAGGATGACCTGGGGACGCATCGAAGCCGCCGGGGGTCCGCCCGGGGTACCCCTCGACGCGGCCACGCCCGATAAAGGTGCGCGCGAGGCGGTGGGTGAACGGCGCCGCCCCGCACGGACCAACCGTTAAATCGCGAGCTCCGGTCCGTGCGGCCGTCCCATGAGCGAGGCTCCGGCCCCCACCGCCCCGACGCCCCGAGCCAGCCGTCCGGCGCTCCGCTCGCTGGGACTGGCGCCCGGAAAGCTGGCGCGGCTGCGCCGGCTGCTGTACCATCACGGGCCCGGAGGGGGCACGCTGCTCGTGCTCCCGATCGACCAGGGACTGGAGCACGGCCCGGTCGACTTCTTCGCCAATCCGGACTCGCTCGACCCTCGCTACCAGTACGAGCTCGCCCGGGACGGGAAGTTCAGCGCCATCGCGCTGCACATCGGTCTCGGGGAGAAGTACTTCCACGAATACGCCGGGGAAGTGCCGCTCATCCTCAAGCTCAACGGCAAGACGTCGATCCCCCCCGACACCCAGGCGTTCAGCTCGCTGACCGGGACCGTCGAGGACGCCGTCCGTCTCGGCGCGGACGCGGTGGGCTACACCGTGTACGTCGGCTCGCCGGCGCAGGACCGGGACTTCCGGCAGCTGGTTGACGTCCGTCGCGACGCCGACCGGTTCGGACTCCCGCTGATCGTGTGGGCGTACCCCCGTGGAGAGTTCGTGGCGAAGCGCGGGGGCCGCGAGAGCCTGTACGCGGTCGACTACGCCGCGCGCGTCGCGCTCGAGCTCGGCGCGGATATCGTGAAGGTGAACTACCCGGTGGCGTCCGAGAAGGACGCCGAGAGCCCGGCTCCGTACAACACGCTCCACCTCGGGCCGGAGGCGGCGTTCCGGAAGGTCGTGGAGAGCGCCGGCCGCGCGCTCGTCCTCGTCTCGGGCGGCGAGAAGATCTCCGATCCCGAACTGCTCGCGAAGGTCCGCGCGTCGATGCACGCGGGGGCGACCGGCATCATCTTCGGCCGCAACATGTGGCAGCGCCCTCGCGAAGAGGCGCTCCGGCTGACCCGGGAGCTGCATGCGATCTTCCGGGAGTACGCTCAAGCTCCGTGAGCCGCGGATCGCCCTCGGCTTGCTGGTCGTCGGAGACGACCATCCGCGCGCCTGCACCGGCCGGCGCCTGATCCGCCAGGGCCTCGCGCGGTCCGTACCCCGGCTCCCGGCGGGTTCCGTAGCCCCCGTCGTGCTCGACCCGTACGCTCCGCTCCCGCTGAGCGGCGTGGACCTTCCGCGGGCGGAACGGGCCGGGCTCTTCGCGGTCGACTGTTCCTGGAACCGGCTCTCCGCCGGGCACGGCCGGAACTCCCCGGCGACCCCGCCCGCTCGGCTTCGGGGCGGCCGACGTCTGCCGATGCTGCTCGCCGGGAACCCTCAGCACTTCGGCCGGCTGGGCGAGCTGAACACCGCCGAAGCGCTCGCGGCGGGGCTCTGGGTCTTGGGGGCGTCGACCGCGGCCCGCCAGTTGCTGGCAGGCTTCGCCGGTGGCCCCGCGTTCCTCGAGATGAACGCCGAGCG